>NZ_RZPQ01000156.1:0-9410 GCF_003999135.1 Mesorhizobium sp. M7A.F.Ca.CA.004.06.1.1
CGGCAGGCTGGCGGCCGGCTGCATCGGCATGCTCGACCCCGGCCTGATCGTGCTTGGCGGCGGTGTCGGCAGAAACCCGCTGATGACAGAAAATGTCGAACGCGTCGCAGCAGAACTTGCGTGGCCGACACGGATCGCCGTCAGTTCGCTTGAAGACGGCGGCACGGCGCTCGGCGCCATGAAGCTAGCCGTCGACTACAGTCTCGGGCTGATGCTGCGCGAAGGCCGCCATCCGGCTGTCGTGCTGCCGCCATTGTCAGAGCTGGAGCGCTAGTAGTGGTCTGATTTGGAAGATACCGCGTGACCAGATCGCTTCTGGAGAACTGTTTGCGACTGCGACTACTACCGTTGCAGAGCGCGTGTCTCGACTCTGGGGGCGAAAAAGTGCCCACGTAATGTTTTGACCTGTTCGTCGGCCAACGTCCCTTGCTGCAGCCCTTGCCCGCGGTCTCCGGGCAGTCGGCCTTAGGTCTTACTAGGTCAGCCCGCCATCCAGCCGCCGTCCACCATCAGGTTGATGCCTGTAACGTAGCTTGCCATGTCGCTGGCGAGAAACAAGGCGGCTCCGGCCACGTCGCTCGGATGTCCAAGCCGCGGCCATGGCGTGCGCCTTCGCGAGTAATCGAGCGCGTCGGGTTCGTTGGCGACACCCGGCTTGCCGGTGACGATCTTGCCTGGCGCAATCGCGTTGCAGACGATCAGGTCGTCGGCGTGGTCGACGGCGATCTGCCGTGTCATCTGCACGATGCCTCCCTTGCTCACAGAATAGGGGAAGTCGCCCGGGCAGGCCACGATACCATGCTGCGAGGAGATGTTGATGATGCGGCCGCGCACATCGGTGACGGGCGCCTGGGTGAGCATCTGCATCACCGCCCGTTTCGAGCAGTAGAAGAAACCGGTCAGGTTGACGCCGATGACGCGCTGCCATTGTTCCGGCGTGGTGTCGATCAGATTGGTGCTGGTGTAAATCGCGGCGTTGTTGACCATCACGTCGAGCCGTCCGAACTGCGTGACCGTCGCATCGACCAGCGCATCGACGGCGCTCCAGTCAGAGATGTCGGTCCGGATGTAAACAGCACCTCCGCCGGCCGAGCGGATCAACTCCACGGTGCTCTTACCGCCTTCGATCGGCTGCTCGACCGTGTCGGCGATGACGACGCTCGCGCCCTCGGCCGCGAATTTCAGCGCGATCGCGCGGCCGATGCCGGAACTGCCTCCGGTGACGATGGCGGTCTTGTCTGCGAGGAGGGGCATGGTCTTCAGCTTTCCCGGGTGACGATGGTTCCAATTTTCGGGCCGATCAGTTTTCCCTCGCGCGCGATTTCGCGACCGCGCAGGAAGACGCTTGTCAGCCGCGCCTGGACGGTCCAGCCATCGAATGGCGTATAGCCCGCTCGCGACACCTGATCGGCATTGGCGATCGTGCTGGACTGGCGCGGATCGAGGATGAGGATATCGGCATCGTAGCCGGTGGCGATCCGTCCCTTGCGCCGGCCAAGCCCGAAGCGCTCGGCCGGATTGCGGGCGCACAGGCGCACCAGATCGGACAATGCGATCAAGCCTTCATCGACCAGTTTCAGCATGGTCTGCAACAGTGTCTGCAGCCCTGGCATGCCACCTGGAATGTCGGCAAAGGCCGCATAGGATGCAGCCTTTTCGATTGGCGCGTGCGGCGCGTGGTCGGTGGCGACGATGTCGATCAGTCCTCCGCTCAGCGCGGCGCGCAGCGCATCCACATCATGCGGCGAGCGCAGGGGTGGCGAGGCCTTGAGATTAGCGCCTTGCATCTCATAATCGCTGGCGGTGAAGAAGAGGTTCTGCGGCGTTGTTTCGACGCTGGCGTCGGCCATGCCGCGCAGCCGGCCCCACGTCTCGACGCCGAGTTCGGAATTGATCTGGCGGACATGAATTCTGGTTTCGGCAGAGGCGGCGGCGATGAGCGCCCGGGCGATGCCGTTGGCTTCGGCGAGTGGCGGCCGGCTGGCCTGAAAGGCGGCGATGGTGCCGGGGCGGTCGCGTAGTGTGCTGCCGGTCAGGATCGATTGATCGCCGGGCGAGATGCCGATCAAAGTGTCGCTGCCGGCGAAAGCCTTCAACGCCTCGGCCACGGCGTCGGACGTCGCGAAGAGGAAGTCATCGGGCACATCGGCGGTGAACAGCTCGAACGAGACCGGCGCCAAGTCCAGCACGCGAGGGATAAGCGACAGGTTGCGGCTGACGACGGTCTGCAAGCCGACATCGACATGTATGCGGGCCTCGGTCATCGCCATCTTGTCGGCAAGCTGTTCGGCTGTGGCTGTCCATGGCTCGTCGGTCGGCATGTCGAGCACCGTCGTCACGCCGCCAAGGGCCGCGGCATGCGTGCCCGAGGAAAAGTCATCCTTGTGTGTCAGTCCAGGCTCGCGCAGGTGCGCGTGCGCGTCGACCAGGCCGGGCAGCAGATAGGCACCGGCCGCATCGATGACTGTCCTGGCCGAGGCCGTCTCGCCAGGCTGGACAAGCGCCGCGATACGGCCATCGGTAATGCCCACATCGCGCCGCTCGAACCCTTCGGCGTTGACGATGGTGGCTCCCCGGATCAGGGTTTCGAACATGCCGTCTTGTTTCCGTTAGCCGCGCCGCTCGAAGCTGGCATGGCTCTCCAGCCAGAACCGGGCAATCTCTTCGCGGCGCATGAAGGCAGCGGCCGGGTTCTGCTTCACATGTTCGATCACCTCGCGCAGCCCGGACGCCCGGTTGGGTTGGCCCATCCAGCGCGCATGGATGCCGATCGTCAGCATGCGGCCGCCGGTCTCGTCGGCTTCACCGAGCATGTAATCGATCGCCGAGCGGCAATCCTCAGCGAAGTCGCGCGGTTTGCTGTAGCCCGGCGCCACCAGATAACGGCTGTCGTTGAGCGTCTTGGAATAGGGCACGACCAGGATTTCCGTGCCCCGATGGTCGAGGAAGTAGGGCAGGTCGTCATTGCAGGGATCGGAGTGATAGAGGAAGCTGCCTTCCTCGACGAGCAGATCGCGCGTGTTGACGCTGGGCAGCGAGCGGCAGTTCCAGCCGAGCGGCCGCCTCCCCAGTAGTGTCTCGTAAAGCCCGACCGCTTCATGCAGCTGGCGCTTTTCCTCGCTGCGCTCCATGGTCGTATAGTCGATCCAGCGTAGGCCGTGGCCGAGCAGATCGTGTCGTCGCGTCTTCATCCATTCGACGAAGGGCGGGTTGCGCTCCAGCGCCACCGCGCAAGCTGAGATGGTGATCGGGATGTCGTAGCGATCAAAAAGCCGTGCCAAGCGCCAGACGCCGGCGCGGCTGCCATATTCGAAATGCGTCTCGGTGCCGAGGTCGCGCACCGGCGGGCTCGAGGTGAGATTGTATTCGCCCCAATTGTCGTTGCGGCCATCTTCGAGCCAGGAATATTCCGAGCCCTCCTCATAGTTGAGCACGAGGTTGATGGCGAGCTTGACGCCGCCGGGCCAGGTCACGAAGGGCGGATTCGGACCATAGCCGACGAGGTCGCGCGGCTGGGGCGGTTGCGAGGCAGCGCTTGGCGTCATGGCAAATTCCTCTCATCTCGTTTCGTTGGCGGTTATCCAGTCCATGTAGGCGTGGAAGGCTTCCTTGCCCGGACGCGGCCGCCATGTAGTGTCGCGCAGGATGCGGGCGATGTCATACGCGCCCCACATGCCGCCCTTCAGTCTCACATCCTGGACGATATTGGCGTCTTCTCCTGGTGTCACTTCGGCCTTCAGGCCCGGCACGCGTTCCCTTGCCCAGCCGACGATCTCGCCGATGGTCTGGCTAGACCCGGAGCCGATGTTGTAGTGACGGTAATTGAGGCGCGGTGCATCGATCAGCGCGAGGATCGCGGCGGCAACGTCGGTCGAGACGATATAGTCGCCGACCGGCTCCAGGCTGTTCGGCCTGATCGTCTCGCCGGCTAAAGCCATATGTGCGACGCGGTTGGGAACATGGCGAAAGTTGCGGCTCTCGGTCGCGCGGTCCATCGGGCCGTAGACCGAAGCAAGTCGCACCGAGACCGCCGACAGGTCGAACAGGTCGGCATAGCGGTTGGTCACCATCTCGGAGGCGAATTTCGAGATGCCGTAGAGCGTCAACGGCGCGACATAGCCGTCTTCCGGCAGCGGCTCGCTGCTCCAGTCGGGGCCATTGTGACGGTAGACGGAGCCGGAACTGACATAGACGAAGCGCTTGAGGTCCGGTCTCTCTCGCGCCCAGTCCAGCATCCGCACGGTGCCCATTAGATTGACGTCGACGATGCGGGCCGGGTCTTCGGCCTCGGGCTGCCGTTTTGCCTCCGAGGCGCTGCCGCGCGAGATCGGCGTGATTGTCGCGCCATGCACGATCGCCGTGATGCCTTGCTCGTCTAGCGCCGCGGACCAGGCTTTCGGGTCGAGGACGTCGGCGGCGACCACTGTGAGCCGGTCGCGCACCGGGGCGAAATGCTTTTCGGCCGCCGCGTCCAGGCCGGACCGGTCGAGGATCACGGCCCGGGCTTGCGGATCGCGGTCGAGCCATGCGCGCGCGACCACGCTCATGACAAAGCCGGTGCCTCCGGTGACAAGCAGCGTCATGTGAACTCCTTCTAAGTTGAACGAACAGGATCAGCGCGTTGCATAGCCGCCGTCCACGAGCATGTCGGATCCGGTGACGAAGGATGCGTCCGATGACAAAAGGAAAGCGGCCGCCGCGGCGATCTCATCCGGCTCTGCGATGCGGCCGAGCAGATGGGCGGGGCCAAGACCCGCATTGGCGGCCTCGAAGTCCGGAAATCTGCGCAGCAGGCGCGCTGTCGCCACCGCGCCCGGCGACAGGCTGTTGACGCGCACATTGTCCGGCGCATGGTCGACCGCCATCGCCTTGGCGAGATGGATCAGCCCCGCCTTGGCAGCGCAATAGGCGACGGCATTGGCGGTGGCGACGCGTCCGAACTGCGAGCCGATGAACACCACCGAGCCGCCGCCACCCACCGCGATCAACGGCACCGCGAACTTGCTCATCAGGAACGCACCGGTCAGGCTGACGTCGAGTTCGCGGCGCCAGGACTGTTCGTCGAGATCGACGACGGTGGCATTGGTCGATGGCGCGGCGGCGTTGTGCACCAGTCCGTCCAGCCGGCCGAAGCGCTGCCTTGCGATGTCGACGGCGCTGCGAGCCTGCTCCGCATCGGTCACATCGCAGCCGCAGGCGGAAGCGGCGGCGCCGAGCTCATCGGCAAGGGCTTGCGCCGCCTCCAGCTCATAATCGGCGCAGATCACGCCGGCGCCTTCCGCGACGCAGCGCCGGGCAATGGCCGCGCCAATGCCGCTTGCGGCGCCTGCTATCAGGACAGCGCTGCCTTCGAGACGGTTCATCGCGGCCTCCTCAAACCCGTTCCTCGATACGTTGCATGACCGGCGCCGTGACCGGCCGGCGCAGAAGATTGTAGCAGGCGGCCAACGTGACCAGGGCAGCGCCGCCGCCGAGCAGCAGGAACATGGCGGGAGGTCCAAGATGCGCCATCAACCCCGCGGCGACGCCCGGCGTTGCCACATTGCCGATCGAGTAGAGCAGGAGCAGCGTGCCGGAGGCGGCGACCATGTGCCGGCTATGAAGCTGCGATGCGCCGAAGGCCATCGCCACCGGATAGATCGTCAGCGCCGTGGCGCCATAGATGAAGAACAGCACGAAGAGCAGAGGCACCGACAGGGTGCCGACCCAAGCGATCAAGGCGCAGGCCGTCACCGATACCAGCCCTTGCACCAGCAGTATCAGGCGGCGGTCGAAACGGTCAGAAAGCCAGCCGACCGGGGTCTGCGCCACCATTCCGGCAATGCTTATCGTGGTCACCAGCCAGACCGTGGCCGCCGCCGACAGGCCGATCTGCGTTCCGTAAAGAGGCGTCAGCACGAAGACGTTCATGTTGGTGATGCCGCCCTGGAAAATCGCCACGACCGTCACCGGCGCCAGCCTGAAGAGCGCCAGCGGTCCCAGCCGCCTGTCTGCCTTGGCTCCGGACGCGGGCGCCGGATCACTCGGCACCGAAGGCAGCGCCGGCCAGCGCACCCCGGCGAAGTTGGGCGCAAAGGCCACAAGCACCGTCGCCATCGCGACCAGAAACAGATGCGGAGATTGCGGACCGACCATCGCCACCAGGACCTGGCCAAGCAGCACGGCAATCGCCGTCGTCAGCATGTAGAGCGCGAATAGCGAGCCGCGATTGTGCTGTTCGGCATAGAGATTGATCCAACTCTCGCAGACGACGAACATCGAGGCCATCGACATGCCGCCGAGCAGCCGCAAGCAGAACCATGCCGGCATGAAGTCGGTAACGACGAAGCCCAGGGCCGACAGCAGCGCAGTTGCCAGGACCAGCAGGAATGTCCGCTCATGGCCGTAGCGGGTGACCAATGGACGCGTCACTAGGCATCCGATCAGGAAACCGGCCGGATAGGCGGTCAGCACGATCTGCACGGTTCCGGGATCGACGCCGGCTTTGCCGAGGTGGAACGACACCGCTGTCGTCAGCATGGCGCTGCCGATACAGGCGAAACAGACGCCTGCCATCATCGGCAGCGTTGCGCGGGAGCGCTCGGCGTTCTGCCAAAAGCGCATCGCGGATTGACCGATCGATCCCATGAATGCCGCGCCTGGCCGACTAGGACGGACGCCGGAGATCGCAAGCAGGATCGACAAGCGGCGCCGGATTCTTGTGCATTGCGACGGCTCCCCTTGGCAGTCACGCTGGCCGGCGGCTGCTCTCCCAAACAGAAGCTACACCCAGTCATGCCTGCTGCAAGCGAAGATTGACACGGCTATGGCGTCATTTTTTTTGGCCATCCCGGCGGCGGAAAACGGCGTTGCGCCCTGCGAAAGGCTTTACAGTCCTTTAGTGCGCTCCCTACGATAGGTCGCCTGTCAAAGATCGAGAGGGGACCCCGAGATGACGATCGAACGTCTTGAGAACGGCCAACGCTTTTGCCGGGTGTTGCGCCATAACGGCACCGTTTATGTTTCCGGCCTGACGGCGGACGACCTTTCAAGCGACACCACCGCGCAGAGCAAGCAGATATTCGCCAAGATCGATGCGCTTCTGGCCAAGGCCGGCAGCGACAAGTCGAAACTCCTGAGCGCTCAGATCTGGCTGCGTGACATCGCCGACTTCGACATGATGAATATGGCTTGGGATGCCTGGATCGACCGCAGCGCCATGCCGGTGCGCGCGACGGTGGAGGCGCGGCTTGCCGGCGACCAGTATCGCGTCGAGATCATGGTGACGGCGGCGGTCGGCTGACGCCGATTGGGGTGGGCAAACCGAATGCATGAGCTGGTGATCAAAGGCGGACGCGTTGCCCTCGACGACGGTTGGGCCGAATGCGATATCGCCATCGACGACGGCCGCATCGCCGCCACCGGGACGGGCCTGGCCGGCAAATCCTTGATCGGCGCCGGCGGTCGTTGGGTCATGCCGGGCGGCATCGATGCCCATTGCCATCTCGACCAGCCGGTCTGGGGCGGGGCCGGCAATGCGGATGATTTCGAATCCGGCACCATCTCGGCTGCCTTCGGTGGCACGACATGCATCGTCCCGTTCGGCATGCCGGGTCCGGAGATGAGCACCGTCGCCGCCATCGATCGAGCGCTCGACCGTGCCACAGGGCGCGCGGTGATCGATTACGGGCTGCACGCGGTGGTGACCATGGGCACCGGCCCGGATGTCGAGCAACAGCTTTCGCTGCTCGCCGGCCGCGGTATCGCGTCGGTCAAGCTGTTCATGACCTATCAGGGCTTTGCCGTCGATGACGATCTGTTCTTCAGGGTGCTCGATGCTGCCCATAGGCTTGGCTGGATCGTCATGGTCCATGCCGAGAACGATGCCGCCATAAGGCGCACGCGGCAGCGCCTGATCGATCTCGGCCGCACCGATATCCGCTACCATGTCGTTGCCCACAGCGAGACAATGGAGCGGGAGGCAACGCATCGTGCGTTGGCCTTCGCCGAAATGACCGGCGCGCGCATGACCATCGTCCACGTCTCCTCCTGGCAGTCGGCCGAGGAGGTGGCGCGGGCGCGCGGGCGAGGGGTGGATGCGATAGCCGAGACCTGCCCGCAATATCTGTTCATCGGCGCCGCCGACCTCGACCGGCCGGCCATGGATGCGGCGCGCTTTGTGTTTTCGCCGCCGCCGCGCTCGCCGCGCAGCCATCGGCATCTGTGGCAGGCGCTGATCGATGGCGGCATCGACCTGTGGTCGTCGGACCATTCGCCCTATTTCTTCGCCGACAAGATCGCTCGGTCGCAGACACCCGACTTCACCACCACGCTGAGCGGCATTCCCGGCATCGAGACTCGTCTGCCGCTGCTCTTCTCGGAGGGACTGCTGAGCGGCCGCCTGACGCTCGAGCGCTATCTCGATCTCACCTCGCGCAACGCCGCCGCGATCTATGGCCTGGCCCATGCCAAGGGGCGCATAGCGGTCGGCCTCGATGCCGATCTGGCGCTGTGGGATCCGACAGTGACCTGGACGCTCGGGCACCGGGCGCTGCATTCGCGTGTCGACTTCACGCCCTATGAGGGCAGGAGCGTGACGGGCAAGCCGACCACTGTGCTGGTGCGCGGCGTGCCGGTTGTCGCCGACGGCGAACTCCAGGTGCAGCCGGGGTTCGGACAGTTCGTAGAGCGCAGCGCCGCCGATCCGGCCCGCTCGGGAAAACCAGTCGAGGAGATGATGCCGTGGCTCGATGCCTGACTATCGCGGTCGCCCAGACCGGGCCAATCCAGCGCAGTGCGACGCGGAGCGAGACGGTCGATCGCCTCATCCACTTGCTGGAACAGGCAGCTTCCGCCGGGGCGGAGATTGCCGTGTTTCCCGAGATGGCGCTGACCACTTTCTTCCCGCGCTGGCGCATCGACGATCAGGCGGAGATCGACGCCTTCTTCGAAAGGGCAATGCCGGGGCCCGAAACGCGATGCCTCTATGATGCCGCCGCCCGCCTCAAGATCGGCTTCGCGCTCGGCTATTGCGAGATCGCAAGGGAAGACGGCCGCACGCGCTGTTTCAACACCATGGACCTTGTCGGCCCGGACGGGCGGTTCATCGGCCGCTACCGCAAGATGCATGTGCCGGGGTCGAGCGAGCCGGAGGAAGGCATCACCACGCATCTCGAACGTCGCTATTTCGAACCGGGCAATCTCGGCTTTCCGGTCTTCGACTATCGCGGCGTGCGTGTCGGCATGGCGATCTGCAACGATCGCCGCTGGCCGGAAACCTACCGCATGCTTTGCCTCAATGGCGCCGAGGTGGCCTTGCTCGGCTACAACACGCCACTGCTGCTCGACGAGGCGCCGGCGCTGGCGCATCTGCGAATGTTCCACAACCATCTGCCGATGCAGGCCGGCGCCTACCAGAACACGCTGTGGGT
>NZ_RZPQ01000157.1:0-9386 GCF_003999135.1 Mesorhizobium sp. M7A.F.Ca.CA.004.06.1.1
CTGTTCGCCTTCCGCTTCGAGGATTTCCGGCTGGAAAACTACGTCGCCGATGCGTCGATCAAGGCGCCGATCGCGGTCTAAGGCCGCAAATTTCAGTCGATGCCGACCATCACGTCCGAGGCCTTGACCACGGCATAGGCCTGCTTGCCCTTTTCGAGCTTGAGATCGGCGACGGCCTCGTTGGTGATCGAGGCGGTGACGATGGCGCCGCCACCGATGTCGATCCTGACATGCGAGGTGGTGGCTCCCTTGACGATCTCGGCGATCGTTCCCTTGAGGACGTTGCGGGCGCTGATCTTCATCGGAGTTTCCTTTCCAGGGTTTTCTTTGCCGGTCTCATCAGAACAATCGGTGTCGTACAGGCGCTTTCATGGGGCGCCGGGCCTTCCCTTGTTATATTCATACGGATATATCGGTTAGCGGGCTTCGAGCCGGCCGGATTTCAAACCAGGGAGAGTCTTCCATGACGCGCATAGGTTTTGCATCGAGGGCGATCACCATTGGGGGTTTTGCGGCGATGTTGATGGCGGCGGTGCCGGCAGCACATGCGGAAGACAAGGTGGTGGTGTTTGCCGCGGCCAGCCTCAAGGATGCGCTCGACGCCGTGAACAAGGCCTGCGAGGCCGATGTCGGCG
Source organism: Mesorhizobium sp. M7A.F.Ca.CA.004.06.1.1 (assembly GCF_003999135.1). Taxonomy (NCBI): domain Bacteria; kingdom Pseudomonadati; phylum Pseudomonadota; class Alphaproteobacteria; order Hyphomicrobiales; family Phyllobacteriaceae; genus Mesorhizobium; species Mesorhizobium sp. M7A.F.Ca.CA.004.06.1.1. The sequence goes on from NZ_RZPQ01000157.1 coordinate 636, forward strand.
AGGCGGCGACCGTCTCCTATGCCGCGAGCTCGGCGCTGGCCAAGCAGATCGAGGGCGGGGCGCCTGCCGACGTCTTCATCTCGGCCGACCTCGACTGGATGAAATATCTCTCCGACAAGAAGCTGACCAAGCCGGACACCGAAGTGAAGCTGCTCGGCAATCAGATCGTGCTGGTGGCGCCGAAGGACTCGGCGGTCGACACCAGGATCGAGAAGGGCTTCGACCTCGCCAAGCTGATCGGCGACGGCAAGCTCGCCATGGGCGATTTCAAGGCGGTGCCGGCCGGCAAATACGGCAAGGCCGCACTTGAATCGCTCGGCGTCTGGTCCTCGGTCGAGGGCAAGGTGGCGCAGGCCGAAAACGTGCGCGCGGCGCTGAAGCTGGTTTCGACGGGCGAAGCCGCCCTTGGCATTGTCTATGCCACCGACGCGCATGCCGAAAAGGGCGTCAAGGTGGTCGGCACCTTCCCGGAGGATTCGCATCCGCCGATCATCTATCCGGTTGCCCAGACCGCCGATTCGAAGGACAAGGATACGCGGGCTTTCCTGAAATGCCTGCAGTCGGCCAAGGCGGCCGCGCTGTTCAAGGATCAGGGATTTACCGTGCTCGCGCCGAGCAACTGAGTTCCAAGGGGCACAATGAACTGGCTGCTGGACCTCACTCCCGACGAATGGAATGCGGTCCGGCTGTCCATCAAGGTGGCAATGGTGGCGATGCTTGCCAGCCTGCCGCCGGGCATCTTGATCGCGCTGCTGCTTGCCCGGGGACAATTCTGGGGCAAGACCGTTCTCAACGGGCTGGTGCATCTCCCGCTGATCCTGCCGCCCGTGGTGACCGGCTACCTGCTGCTGCTGACCTTCGGCCGGCGCGGCCCGGCCGGCGCCTTCCTGGCAGAGCATTTCGGCATTGTCTTCTCCTTCCGCTGGACAGGTGCGGCGCTGGCCTGCGGCGTCATGGGCTTTCCCCTGATGGTGCGGGCGATCCGGCTGTCGATCGAGGCGGTGGACCGCAAGATGGAAGCGGCGGCGGGAACGCTCGGCGCCAATCCGCTCTGGGTGTTCGTCACCATCACGCTGCCCCTGATCCTGCCCGGGCTGATCGCCGGCGCCATCCTGGCCTTCGCCAAGGCGATGGGCGAGTTCGGCGCCACCATCACCTTCGTCTCCAACATTCCCAATGAGACGCAGACATTGCCGTCGGCGATCTACACCTTCACGCAGGTGCCGGGTGGCGATGAAGGGGCGCTCCGCCTGACGCTGATCTCCATCGTCATCTCCATGGCAGCACTTGTGGCTTCGGAGGTGCTGGCGCGGCGTGTCGGCCGGCGACTGGACATCGAATGAGCGTTCTCGTCGACATCAGTCATCGGCTGGGTGGTTTCGCCATCGACGCCCGCTTCGAAAGCGCCGGGCGGCTGACGGCGCTGTTCGGCGCGTCTGGGTCGGGCAAGACGACACTGATCAACATGATTGCCGGGCTGATCCGGCCCGACAGGGGACGCATCGAGGTCGACGGCCGTGTGCTGGTCGATACCGGTGCCGGCATTTTCGTGCCGAAGCACAAGCGCCGCATCGGCATGGTGTTCCAGGACGCACGGCTGTTTCCGCATTTGAGCGTTGCCGGCAATCTTCGCTACGGCCGCTGGTTCACGCCGCCGGCGGAGCGCTACGCCGATATCGATGCCGTCGTCGACCTGCTCGGCATCGGGCCGCTCATGAACAGGCGGCCGGCAAAGCTCTCGGGCGGCGAGAAACAGCGCGTGGCGATCGGCCGGGCATTGCTTGCCAGCCCCAGACTGCTGCTCATGGACGAACCGCTGGCCTCGCTCGACGAAGCGCGCAAGGCCGAAATCCTGCCCTATGTCGAAAGGCTGCGCGACGAGACGAAAATCCCGATCGTCTATGTCAGTCATTCGGTCGCCGAAGTGGCGAGGCTGGCCAGCGACGTGGTGATGCTGGCACAGGGCAATGTCGTTGCCAGCGGGCCGACCGAGGCGGTGATGCAAAGGCTCGACCTGTTGCCGGCAGAGGAGCGCGGCGAGGGGGGCGCCGTGCTGGACACCAGGGTGCTGCATCACGACGAGGCTTTCGGCATGACCGTGCTCGGCTCGGCCGCGGGCGAGCTCCGGGTGCCACAGCTGGCGATGAAGGCAGGTACGCCGGTGCGCATCCGTATTCGCGCCCGCGATGTGATGATCGCCACCGAAAAGCCGACGGGTCTCAGCGCGCTCAACATCCTGCCGGGGACCATTACCGCGATGAGCCCGGGCGAAGGGCCCGCGGTCGAGGTCGGTATCGACTGCAATGGCGCAACCGTGCTTGCCCGCATCACCGAACAGTCGCGGCAGGCGCTGAAGCTTCATCTTGGCGGCAAGGTTTTCGCGGTGATCAAGGCGGTGAGCTTCGATCGGGCAAACACCGGCGCCGGCCTGCCCGCCGAGGCGGATGGATGATCCCGCTATGTCTTTTTGGAATAGCGGTTTCGCCAGGGAGCTTCTAGTATGAGGTTGGGTTGTGACCGCGGAGAGCAAAGATGCCGTCGCTGAGCTTGCGGATAAATCTCGATCCCGACGGGCGCGTCGGGCCGGGCAAGATCGAACTCCTGGAACAGATCGCCGCCTTCGGCTCCATCTCGGCCGCCGCTCGCGGCATGGAGATGTCCTATAAGCACGCCTGGGACCTGGTCGAGGACATGAACCGGGTGTTCGGCAAACCGCTGGTGGCGGCACAGACCGGCGGCCGCAAGGGCGGCGGCGCACAGTTGACGGCGGTCGGCCTGGCTGTGGTCAGCCGCTTCCGCGCCATCGAGCGCGCAGCCTCGGCCGCGGCGGCGGCGCATATGGAGGCATTGCAGGCGGAGATTGATGCTGGGTGAGGGCAGTAGGGCAGTAGGGCAGTAGGGCCTAATCCTCTGCGCTTGGCTTGCGAAGCAGGTAAGTGTCCATGATCCAGCCCTTTTTCCGGCGCGCTTCTTCACGGGTTCTCTCGATCTCGGTGCCGACATCACTGAGACGGCCAGAGATGAGAATCTCGTCTTCCGTTCCGAGATAGGCGCCCCAATGGATGACGACATCCTTGTCGGCCAGCGTGTTGAAGGCGCATTTGCCGTCCAGCAGGACGACCGCGCTGCCGGCATTGTCCGGCATGCCTTCCTCGGTCAGGCGGCGGCCGGTGGTGATGAGGACGGAATCGCCGATGCGGTTCAGCGCCATCTTGTGGCTGGCGGCAAGCGCCTGGACGGCGGTAATGCCGGGGATCACCTCAAGTTCGAACGCCACATTGCCTCGCTGGCTCACGCGCTCGAGGATGCGCAACGCGCTGTCGTAGAGCGAAGGATCGCCCCAGATCAGGAAGGCGCCGCAGCCATCGCCTGCAATCTCGTCGCGGATCAGGCCTTCGTAAATGGCGGCGATGGCTTCGTGCCAGTCATCGACGGTCGCGCGGTAGGAGGGCTCCGGCCCATCTTCTACCGGCATGTCGCGCACCGGCACGTCGAATTCGACGCGGCGCGACTTCGGATTGGTGACGAAGCGGTCGCATATCCGGCGGCGCAGTTCGGCCAGTTCATTTTTTTTCGCACCCTTGTCGGGAATGAACAGCACATCCGCCTGGTTCAGGCCTGATATAGCCTGAACGGTCATGTGGTCGGGATTGCCGGCGCCGATGCCGATGACGAGAAGCTTGCGCATGGGCGAACTCCTGCCCGATCGGAACCTGTTAGTCCAGACCGCGCTGGCGCGTGTCCAGACCGTAGTCCAGCTCCCTATGGTGCGCTAGCGGATGCGGAAGGGCTTTGAACGCCACGTTGAAACCGCTAGGGTCCTGCAAGCATTCCAGCCGAGGGGCTTCCATGTTGCGATATATTCTGACCGCCGTGCTGGCCCTGTCGCCCGCGCCCGCCTTCGCCAATGATTCGGTTGCCGAACTCGGCACTGGCGGCCTGATCCTGTCGCGCAGCGATGCCGTGGCGATGCAAAGCGAGGACCTTTTCATCTCGCCGGAAAAGGTGACAGTCGACTATGTCTTCCATAACAACACCGACAGGGATGTCGAGGCCATTGTCGCCTTTCCGATGCCCGAAATATCGGGCAATCCCGAAGAAATCCCGGCGATCCCTGAAAACCAGAGCGACAATTTCCTCGGCTTCGAGGTGACGATCGACGGCGTTGCCGTCAAGCCGCAGTTGGAGCAGAAGGTGTTTGCGCTCGGCATCGACATCAGCGCCGAGTTGAAGGCGCAAAACGTGCCATTCTATCCATTCGGCGATGCGGCGAAGGCGGCGCTGGCCAAGCTGCCGCAAGCGGTTGTCGATGACTGGGTCAACCGCGGCATCATCATCGAGGACACCGGCAGCGACGGCACCGAGACGACCAAGGTCTACACGCCGTTCTGGCAACTGCGTTCGACCTACTGGTGGCGCTCGACCTTTCCGGCCAACAAGGACGTCCATGTTTCCCACCACTACAGACCGAGCGTCGGCGGCACGTCTTCAGTCAGCTTCTTCTACGACGGCAAATTCCAGGGACAGTATGCGGCCTACAAGGCCCGCTATTGCATGGATGGCACATTCGAAAATGCGGTGCGCAAGGCTGCCAAGGACGACCCTGACGGCTACCCCAAATATGTCGAGAACCGCATCGCCTATATCCTGACCACCGGCGGCAACTGGGCCACCGGCACGATCGGCAAGTTCAAGCTGACGATCGACAAGGGCAATCCGAAAGCCCTGGTCTCGTTCTGCGGCGACAATGTCAAAAAGACCGGACCGACGACATTCGAGATGACGGCGGATGATTTCTACCCCGAGCGCGACATCGACATCCTGATCCTCGAGCCAACGGACGGCAATTGATGCACGTCGCAATCTACGTTGCCATCGCCGAGAACGGCGTGATCGGGCGGGACGGCGGGCTCCCGTGGCGGCTCTCCACCGATCTCAAGCGCTTCAGAGCCGATACGATGGGCAAGCCCATCATCATGGGCCGCAAGACCTATGAGGGCATCGGCCGGCCGCTGCCGGGCAGGTTGAACATCGTCGTCACCCGCGACAAGACCTGGCGCGCCGAGGGCGTCGAGGCGGCACATTCGCTCGAGGCCGCGATCCAACTGGCGACGGAGCGCGGGCGCCGCATGGCCGATGTGGACGAGGTGTGCGTCATCGGCGGCGGCGAAATCTATGCCCAGGCCATGCTGCTGGCCGATCGCCTGCATGTCACCCATGTGCTGGCAGCGGTCGACGGCGACGCGCATTTCCCGCCGATCGATCCTGATTCCTGGCACATTGTCAGCTCGCACGACGTCCCAGCCGGGGAAAAGGACAGCCACCCGACGCGTTATTCGGTCTACGAGCGGCGTCGAGAGAGACATTGAATGAAAAAAGGGGCATTGAAGGAAGACAAAGGGTCGCGACCGGACAAATCGGACGAAGTCGGCAGCGCATCGCGTTGAAAGCGCCTCGTTGCGTCCCTATAGAAGAACAATACTGGATTTTGCGCCGTAATACCGGCGCTTGAGGGAATTCCAAGCGAAAGGACATTCATGCCCTGGAACGACAAAAGCGGCGGTGGCGGCGGCCCATGGGGTGGCGGCGGCAACAATCAAGGACCCTGGGGGCAGGGTCCAAAGGGACCCAGCGGGCCACAGGGCTCGCCTCCCGATCTCGAAGACATCATCCGCCGCGGCCAGGACCGGCTGCGGCGCGCTCTTCCGGGTGGCGGCGGCGCGAGCCCGGCTATCTTCGCGCTGATCGCGGCTGCACTTGTGGTGCTGTGGGCGTTCAAGGCGGTTTATACCGTGCAGCCCGACGAGGTCGCGGTCGAATTGCGCTTCGGCAAGCCGAAGACCGAACTGTCGCAGCCTGGCCTGCATTTCCATTGGTGGCCGCTCGAAACCGTCGAGACGGCCAAGATTTCCGAGCAGCTCGTCGATATCGGCGGCGGCGGCGCGACGAGTGGCAACACGTCCGGGCTGATGCTTACCGGCGACCAGAACATCGTCAACGTCCAGTTCTCGGTGGCCTATCAGGTCTCCGACCCGAGCGCATATCTGTTCGATGTGTCCGATCCCGACGGTATGCTGCGGCAGGTTGCCGAAAGCGCCATGCGTGAAGCCGTCGGCCGCCGGCCGGCGCAGGATATCTTCCGCGACGACCGCCAGGGCATTGCCGCCTCGGTGCGTGAAATCATCCAGACGACGCTGGACGGCTACAAGGCCGGTCTCAACGTCAACGCCGTCTCGATCGAGGATGCGGCACCGCCACGCGAAGTGGCCGATGCGTTCGACGAAGTGCAGCGCGCCGAGCAGGACGAGGACAAGTTCGTCGAGCAGGCCAACCAGTACTCCAACCAGAAGCTCGGCCAGGCGCGCGGCGAGGCCGCACAGATTCGCGAAGACGCGGCCGCCTACAAGAACCGGGTCGTGCAGGAAGCCGAGGGTGAGGCCCAGCGCTTCATCTCGGTCTATGACGAATATGCCAAGGCGCCCGATGTAACGCGCAAGCGCCTCTACCTGGAAACCATGGAGAAGGTTCTGAAGGATTCGAGCAAGGTCATCGTCGAGCAGGGCAACGGGCAAGGGGTCGTTCCCTATCTGCCGCTGCCGGCATTGCAACCGAAAGCGCCGGCACCCGCTGCGCCCAGTGGCGTTACGGGAGGTAACCAGTGATGGCCATCCGTCTTCCCATCATCGTCGTCGCAGCAGCGGTTATCCTGTTCCTGCTCTATTCGTCGGTCTTCGTGGTCAATGCGCGTCAGCAGGCGCTGGTGCTCAGGTTCGGCGAGATCGTCGACGTCAAGAGCGAACCCGGCATCTACTTCAAGGCGCCGTTCTCGTTCTTCGACGCCGACACCGTGCAACTGATCGAGAACCGGGTGCTGCGCTTCGACCTCGACAACATCCGCGTCCAGGTGTCAGGCGGCAAGTTCTATGAGGTCGACGCCTTCATCGCCTACCGCATCTCGGATCCGCGGGTCTTCCGCTCCACCGTGTCGGGTCAGATCGAACTGGCAGAAGCCCGGCTCAGGACGCGTCTCGACGCTGCCTTGCGCCGTGTCTACGGTCTGCGTGATTTCGAGGCCGCACTTTCCGAACAGCGCACCGTGATGATGCGCGAAGTCCGCGACCAGCTCAGGCCCGACGCCACCTCGCTCGGCCTGCAGATCGAGGATGTCCGTATCCGCCGCACGGATCTCACGGCCGAAGTCTCGCAGCAGACCTTCGACCGCATGAAGGCGGAACGCCTGGCGGAAGCTGCGCGGCTGAGGGCGCGCGGCAATGAAGCGGCACAGCGCATCACCGCCCGCGCCGATCGCGAAGTGGTCGAGATCGTCGCCGAAGCGCAGAAAGAGTCGGAAATCCTGCGCGGCGAGGGCGAAGCCCAGCGCAGCGCCACCTTCGCGGGAGCCTATCAGCGCGATCCGGCCTTCTTCGACTTCTACCGGTCGATGAATGCCTATGGCACGGCGCTGGACAACACCGGAACGACGATGGTGCTGTCGCCGAACTCGGAGTTCTTCCGCTTCTTCCGCAATCCTGACGGCAGCGAGGGGCCGGCAAAGCCGGCTTCGCCTGCGCCAAACGCTCCGGCGACGGCACCCGCCGCGCCGGCGGCACAGCCCAGCACCGGCCAGTAGCGGCCGGTGCAGGATTTTCTTGCCGCCATGGGCCTGGTCCTTGTCATAGAGGGTCTAGTCTATGGCGGTTTTCCCGGCCTGGCCAGGAAACTTGCCACCGAAGTGCTGTCGCTGCCCGAGAACGCGCTGCGGATCGCCGGACTGGCGGCGATCGTGATCGGCGTCGGCATCGTCTGGCTGGTACGGGGCGCATGACGGCGGCGATGATTTATCCTCTGCCGATAGTCATAGCCGCAAACGTGCCGTATTTTTTGCCAACATGGCGTGACGCGGCGTTTTCGTCGAAGCGCTTTTCTTTTCAAGGATACCGGGAGGCTTCTCGATGCCATCCAATACAATTCTGTGCGCGGCTCGGCGGACATTCATCGCCGGCGCGGCGGCACTTCTTGTCAGCGCAGTCGCTGTCCCGTCCTTCGTGACGCCGACATTTGCCGCCGATGGACCTGCTTCGGTCGCCGATCTGGCGCAAGGCCTGCTCGGCGCAGTGGTCAACATATCGACCTCGCAGACGGTCAAGGGCACCGAAGGCCCGGGCGCGGTGCCGATGCCGCAATTGCCCGAGGGGTCGCCCTTCCAGGATTTCTTCGACGATTTCTTCAAGAACCGCGGCGGTGACAAGGACAACGGCTCGCAGAAGGTGCAGTCGCTGGGCTCCGGCTTCGTCATCGATGCCGAGCAAGGCATCGTCGTCACCAACAACCATGTCATTGCCGATGCCGACGACATCGAGGTCAATTTCTCCGATGGTGTCACCTTGAAGGCGACGCTGGTCGGCACCGACACCAAGACCGATGTCGCCGTGCTCAAGGTCGATCCGAAAGGCCACAAGCTGACGGCGGTGAAGTTCGGCGATTCCACCAAGATGCGCGTCGGCGACTGGGTGATGGCGATCGGCAATCCGTTCGGCCTCGGCGGCACGGTCACGGTCGGCATCGTCTCTGCCCGCAACCGCGACATCAATTCCGGCCCCTATGATGACTTCATCCAGACCGATGCCGCGATCAACCGCGGCAATTCCGGCGGACCGCTGTTCAACAGCGCCGGCGAAGTCATCGGCATCAACACGGCGATCATTTCGCCTTCCGGCGGTTCGATCGGCATCGGCTTTTCCATCCCCGCCC
>NZ_RZPQ01000158.1:0-9351 GCF_003999135.1 Mesorhizobium sp. M7A.F.Ca.CA.004.06.1.1
CCCCGTCCCTATACGGGGAGAAATGTCCGGCAGGACAATGAGGGGCGGCGGCGACCTATGATGTGAAAGCAGCTAAAGCGCGCCACAAGAACGCGACGTGCCGGGATGGGCGTACCAAAACCTACTGAACCGCGCCGACCAGAACTTGCTGGCCACCGCGGATCGAGACCCAGCGGCCGGTGTTGTCGATCGCCTGCCGCTTGAGGAAGCGGTAACCGGTCGCGTCCCATGGCTTGACCTTGTCGGTCAGATTGTCGAGCACATAGTCGCCCTCGTCGGTGCGCACCGTCAGCACGGCGTGGCCCTCGCCGTCGGGCTTGCGCACGACGGTGATCAGCAGATCGGCAAGCGATATGCTCATGCGTGAAAGCTGGCGCCGCTTTTCCAGCACATAGTCCTCGCAATCGCCGACGCCCTTGTCGGGATAGGCCCAGACCTCGTCCTTGCCGTAGATGTCCATGTCGCTCATCGGCTTGACGGCGGCATTGACCCTGGCAGTGACATTGAGGAGCTTGCGCATCAGCCCGTCGCTCATCGGAGCCGGCGCCAGATTGGTCGGGCGGATCGAGCACTCGCCCGGATGCAGCTTGCAGAAATCATAGTGGCCGATCGGCTGCGAGGTGAGACCCCCGGTCGCCATCGCTCCACCCGCCAAAGCCGGTGCCCCCCAGCCCGCCGTCACTGCCAGCCCGGCCGCCACATACACGCGCAGCCGTTGCGCCATCGATGAGGAAATCATTGTCCCCGCTCACCCTTTGTTATTAACGAAAGGTTAAGGGGGATTTACAGTCCGTGTCAATTACGACGACGGTCGGATTGTCGGCATGGTTACCCGAGGGGCTGGACAGCGGCACTTGTGCAACAGAATCGGCCAGCCAGCCGGCTTTTACCGGTCAATCTCACGGTTTGTCGCCGTTAAGCTTGGTTCTATGCAGGTCATCGTCCAAAAATCCGCAATTTGGGCGACTTGCATTATCTCTTGGCGGCGCGGACCAGCTTCGGTTTCACCGCGACACGCTCCTGGCGGCCATAGCTGGTGATGAAGTCGACGATGCGCGGCACGATTTCGGAACGGAAGCGCGAACCGTTGAACACGCCGTAATGGCCAACCGCCGGCTGCATGTAGTGGGCATGCCGCTCAGCCGGGATATTGGGGCACAGATCATGCGCCGCCTTGGTCTGGCCAAGGCCCGATATGTCATCGTTCTCGCCTTCGACCGTGAACAGCGCGACGTTGCGGATCGCCGACGGATCGATCCTGGTGCCGCGATGCGTCATCTCGCCCTTGGGCAAGGCCTGGCGAACGAAGACGGTGTCGACGGTCTGCAGATAAAACTCCGCCGTCAGGTCCATGACAGCCAGATACTCGTCGTAGAAATCGCGGTGCTTCTCGGCATTGTCGCCATCATGCTTCACCAGATGCATGAAGAAGTCCTTGTGGGCGATGATGTGGCGGTCGAGGTTCATGCTCATGAAGCCGGACAGCTGCAGGAAACCGGGATAGACCTCGCGGCCGAAGCCCGGCACCGGCCAGGGCGCATGCATCACGACATTGTCGCGGAACCAGTCGATGCCCTTTTCCTGCGCCAGCAGATTGACCGCAGTCGGATTGCTGCGGGTGTCGATCGGGCCGCCCATCAAGGTCATGGTCGAGGGCACGAAGGGGTCGCCCTTCGTTTCCATCAGCGCCACGGCGGCCAACACCGGCACGGAAGGCTGGCACACCGCCATCACATGCGTGTCCGGCCCCAGCGTGTGCAGCATGTCGATGACGTAATCGATGTAGTCGTCGAGATCGAACTGGCCATCGGCAAGCGGCACCATGCGGGCATCGACCCAGTCGGTGATGTGCACGTCGGCATAGGGCAGCATCGCTTCCACCGTGCCGCGCAGCAGCGTCGCATAATGGCCCGACATCGGCGCCACGATCAGAAGCTTCGGATCGGGCTTGCGCCCGGCGGGCACGGCACGCTCGAAGCGGACGAGATTGCAGAACGGCTTCGACCAGACGGTCTTCTCGGTGACCTCGACGCTCTTCCAGTCGACCACGGTCTTGCTCAGGCCGAAGGCCGGCTTGCCGTAGCGGCGCGTGGTGCGCTCGAACAGTTCGGCCGTCGCCGCGATCGAACGGCCCCATTGGGTGTGGGAAAACGGATTGAGTGGATTGGAATAGAACATCCGCACCGCGTCGGCATAGAGGCGCGCCGGCTGCAGGGCCGCGTGGTTCATCTCATAGAGCTGGTAGAACATCGAGAACCCCGCTGCTGCCTGCGACCGAAGGGACGACGAGCAGCGCCGAGCCCTAGATGTCTCGCGGGGAAGTTAACAACTAATTGCTGCGATGCAATACGTCACGCTGCGTGACCAATGCTTCTTTGGTTCAAGGCCATGGAAATCGGGGCCGAACGGCGCCAGCCGGCTCAGTGTGCGGCTGCGAAATGTGTAGGCAATGTGTCCGGCCCTTTTGCCGGACACAGGGAGCTCTAGACGCGCGCCATGCACACGGAAGTATGGCCGGAGCCGATGAAGCCGAGCTGGCCGGCGGCACCCTTCGACAGGTCGAGCACGCGCCCCTTGATGAACGGACCGCGATCGTTGATGCGCACGACGACGCTGCGGCCGTTGTTCTTGTTGGTCACCTTGAGCTTGGTGCCGAAAGGCAAGGTGCGATGCGCGGCGGTCAGCGCCGACGGGTTCATGCGCTCGCCCGAGGCGGTCTTGGAGTGCAGGGCATACCACGAGGCGCGGCCGCACTGGGCGGCGGCGGTCGCCGAAGAAGCGCCGACCATCAGGCCAGCAGCGATCGTTACCGCGACAAGCGCGGTCTGTTTTGGGTTCTTCATATTTGGGGGATGGCTCCGTTTTTGACAGACCCCAGCCGTTAGGTGCCAAATAAGGCGCGAAATGCGGCAGTGATCTGGCGGTTCCGTGGCAATGGCACACGTTTGGAGTCGCTGGGTAACAGTCTGTCAGGGATTTTCCGGCACGCGATGGTCAATCAATGATGATCTTTGTGTTGAGGTCAGACGTCCGTTTGACAAGATCGAACATTAATATCCAAGTAGAGCCCGGCATGGTCGGGCCACTTCCTTCGGCTCTTTTATCGCGGCCCCGATGCTCCAACCAATCGACTTCGAAAGCGAGATCCGGCAATGAGGCTGATCAAAAATCTGCTGGCCTTGATTGTGCTTGCCGTCGGCGTGCTGTGGTCGCTGCAAGGCGTCGGCGTTGTCGGCGGCAGCTTCATGACCGGCCAGTCGCAATGGCTGTATATCGGTGTCGTCACCATGCTGGTCGGGCTGGGGGGATTGGTGTGGGCCAATCGCTAGAGGGTGAGCTTCGAAGAAAGGTCGACCCCCACTCCGCCAATTGCGGCGCCGCCCCCGACAAACCTACCCGAACAGCCGATCCAGAATCTTGCCTTCCAGCCGCGCAAGCTCCACCGAACCGCGCCGGCGCGGCCGTTCCACGGGCACATCCAGATCAAGCGCGATCCGGCCTTCGCTGATCACCACGACCCGGTCGGCCAGCGCGACCGCTTCGGCGACATCATGCGTGACCAGAACGGCGGTGAACTTCTGCGCGATCCAGATGCGTTCCAGAAGCTGCTGCATCTCGATGCGGGTCAGGGCGTCGAGTGCGCCGAGCGGCTCGTCGAGCGCCAGGATCTGCGGGTGGCCGACCAGCGCGCGGGCCAGCGCCACGCGCTGCTTCTGGCCGCCCGACAGCACCGAAGGCCATTCGTCGGCCCGGTCGGCAAGCCCGACCTCGCCGAGAATGTCGAGCGCGCGTTGCCTTGCCTCCGCGCCGGAAGCAATCCCGGTCAGCCCGACCTCGACGTTTTTCACCACGCTGGCCCAGGGCAGGAGCCGTGGTTCCTGGAACATGAAGCGCGTGCGGCTGTGTCCTTCCTCTTCGACGCCGAATGTCAGCGATCCCGATGTCGGCCGGTCGAGCCCGGCCAGAAGCCGCAAAAGCGTGCTTTTGCCGCAGCCGCTCTTGCCGATGACGGCAAGGAACTGCCCGGCCGGCACGTCCAGGTCGATGCCGTCGAGCACGGTCTTGTCGCCGAAGCGCTTGCCGGCTTGCCTGAAGGCAAAGGCCCGCTGCCCTTCGACGGAGCCGATCGGTCGCACCGGCGTGGCGACGAAGGAACGGGCTGCGGTCAGGCTGGCGGCGGTCATGGGCAATCTCTCATCTGTTCTGGAAGGCCGGATGCCAGCCGAGCGACAGCCGCTCGAGCAGGCGGGCGAGGCTGTCGGCGAGCTTGCCGAGCAGCGCGTAGATCAGGATCGACAGCACGACGACATCGATCAGCAGGAATTCGCGCGCCTGCATGGCCATGTAGCCGAGGCCGGAACTGGCCGAGATGGTTTCGGCGACGATCAGCGTCAGCCACATGATGCCCAGGGCATAGCGCAGGCCGACGAAGATCGCCGGCAGCGCACCGGGCAGGATGACGCGGAAGAACAGGGCGCGCCGGTCCATGCCGTAGACGCGGCCCATCTCGACCAGATGCGGGTCGACGCTCTGGATGCCGAGCAGCGTGTTGACATAGATCGGAAAGAACACGCCGAGCGCCACCAGGAACAGTTTGGCTTCCTCGTCGATGCCGAACCACAGGATGACCAGCGGGATCAGCGCCAGGTGCGGGATGTTGCGGATCATCTGCAGCGTCGTGTCGGTCAGGCCGCGGCTGAGCGTCGAGAGCCCGTTGGCAAGGCCAAGCGCAAAGCCGATCGAGCCGCCGATGGCGAAGCCGGCAAGGGCGCGCGCGGTCGAAACGCCGATGTTGCGGACCAGTTCGCCCGACAGCGTCAGCCGCCAGAAGGCCTCGGCGACCGCACTGGGCGCCGGCAGCACGTTGGCGGGCATGACGCCCGCGCGGCTGGCAATCTCCCAGCCGGCAATAACCAGCGCCGGGAGCAACCAGCCGATGGCATTGCTATGCAGGCGCGTGGCAAAGCTCATGACGAAGCCTGCAGGCGGTTGGCGCCATGGAAGCCGACCGAGAATTCGTTGGCGATGTTCTCATGCGCCCGCTGCCGCCTGGTGCCGAGCCCGAGTTTCGGGAATAGAAGCTCGGCGACGCGGTACGCTTCCTCGAGATGCGGATAGCCCGAGCCGATGATGGTATCGATGCCGATCGCCTGGTATTCGCGGATGCGCTCGGTGATCTGTTCCGGCGTGCCGACCAGCGCCGTGCCGGCGCCACCGCGCACCAGCCCGACACCGGCCCACAGATTGGGCGAGACGACCAGTCTGTCACGGCGTCCGCCATGCAATTGCGCCATACGGCGCTGGCCGACCGAATCCATCTGGTTGAGGAAGCGCGCCTGCGCATTTTCGATCTGGGCGTCGGTGACATGGCTGATCAGCCGGTCGGCGGCGCGCCAGGCTTCGTCCTCGGTCTCGCGAACGATGAAATGCAGCCTGATGCCGAAGCGCAGTTTTCTGCCGCGCAGTGCCGCTTTTGCGCGCGCCGCAGCCAGCTTCTCGGCAACCTGCGCCGGCGGTTCGCCCCAGGTCAGATACATGTCGACGAGGTCGGCGGCGAGGTCCTGGCCTGCGTCCGACGACCCGCCGAAATAGAGCGGCGGCCGCTCCTGGTGCGGCAGAAGGTCGAGGCGGCCATTCTCGACGCGGTAATATTTGCCGTCGAAATTGACCCGCTCGCCGGACACCAGGCCGCGCCAGATGGTCAGGAACTCATGCGCCTGGGCATAGCGCTCGTCATGCGGCAGGAAGACGCCGTCGCCGGCGAGCTCGGTCGGGTTGCCGCCGACCACGACATTGAGCAGCAGGCGGCCATTGCTCAAGCGATCGAGGGCGGCGGTCTGGCGCGCGGCGAAAGTCGGCAGCGTGACACCCGGCCGCAGCGCAACGAGAAACTTCAGCTTTTCGGTCAGCGTCGCGAGACCTGTCGCGGTGATCCAGGAATCCTCGCAGTTCTGACCCGTGGGCAGCAGCACGCCGGGAAAGCCGAGCCGGTCGACCGCTTGCGCGATCTCCTTGAAGTAGCCGAATTCGGGCGGTCGCTGCTGCTCCTCGGAACCGAGATAAGAACCGTCGCCATGCGTCGGGATGAACCAGAAGAAATCGAGCGGTGCGGTGCTGGCAGGCGCGGTCATGTCTGGCACAGTCACGGGCGGATCTCCTGTAGATATGGGTGCAAACGCAAATGGCGCCGGGCGTACTCACCCGGCGCCGTCAGGGGACAAGTTAGTTGCCGGGTGCCGTCCACACCGCGTCGGAGATGCGGACCGCTTTCGGGATCAGCCCGAGCTTGTAAAAGCGGTCGGCGGTGGCCTGCTGGCCGGCGATGATCTCGTCGGTGATCGGAAAGATGCCGAACTTGGTGCGGTTGGCGGCGATGATCTGCGCGTCGAGCGGCACGCCGGTGACCTCATGCAGCGCCGCGGCCACCTTGTCTCGGTTCTGGTCGGCCCATTTCGCCGCCTCGCCAAGCGCCGATATCGTCGTTGTGATGGTTTCGGGATGCGCCTTGGCGAAATCCTTGTTGGCGAGGAAGTAGGTGTTAACCTTGAGCACCTCGCTGGAGCGGGCCAGCACACGCGGCTGGTAGCGGGTTTCGGCGATGGCGAAGAACGGATCCCAAACGCTCCAGGCATCGATCTGGTCGCTGGCGAAGGCTGCGGCTGCATCCGCCGGGCTGAGATAGACCGGCGTGATCTGGTCGAAGGCAAGGCCAGCCTTTTCCAGCGCCGCGACGAGCAGATTATGCGCGCTGGTGCCCTTGCCGACGCCGACGCGCTTGCCCTTGAGATCGGCGATCGACTGGATCGGCGACGCCGGCTTGACGAAGATCGCCTCGCCCTCGCCATTCGACGGCAGCGCGGCGGCATAGACGATGTTGGCCCCCGCCGACTGGCCGAAGATCGGCGGTGCGTCGCCGGTCCAGCCGACATCGATGGCGCCGACATTGAGCGCCTCGACCAGCGGCGGCCCGGCGGTGAACTCGACCCATTTGACCGTCACGCCCTTGTCTTCAAGGGCCTTTTCGATCACCTGCTGCTGTCTGGCGATCACCGGCAGGCCGGTCTTCTGATAGCCGATGCTGAGCTGCTTCAGCTCCTGCGCTGTGGCGCCGGATGACACGGCAACCGTCGCCGCCAGCAGGCCGATGCCGAAAACACGTCTCGTTAGATTGAACATTGATCCTCTCCTTCGATGCGGATCGGCGCCGGGAAAATGGCCTCGCCGGTTGGAAGATGGATCAGGCTAGGTAGTTCTATAAATTTAGTAGAGGAATGATTTTGCGAGTTGAGGCATCGATGTGGAATTGTCTTCTACGGCAGCCCAGAATTCGTCATCCTAGGGCGGAGCAAGGAGCGAAGCGACGCGGCGCAGACCCTAGGATCCATGCCGTGACATTGGCTTTAGGATGCAACGGATCAGAATGGCGCTTGCACGCCCAATAACGCGGGCTACCCTGAAACCATGACCGGCTACGTCTACATGACCGCGAGCCAGAAGCGCGGCACGATGCCATCCAGCGCGAGAAGTCACTGAAGCGCTGGCCACGTCAATGGAAGATCGAGTTGATCGAAAAAGCCAATCCAGAGTGGTTCGAGCTCTTTCGTGGAACCGGCTGGTAGGCGCTCGGTTTCTTTCACCGCCGGAGCATGGCATCACCGTCGCGGCATGGATCCTAGGGTCTGCGCTGCGTCGCTTCGCTCCTTGCTCCGCCCTAGGATGACGAAGACGCGGGGACGGCGCAAAGTCGCACCGCCCCCTTCACTGCGACCAATACTGCCAGGCCCAGTAAAAACTCTCGTCGCGTGGCGGCAGGCGGTCGCGCTCGGCGTCCCAGCGGACCGGCGTTGGCGATTTCGGTTGCTGTTCTGGCGGCTGGCTTTCCCTGGTCCAGGCGAGAAGCCAGTTACCGGCTTGGGCGAACAGCACGGCGGTGGAATGGGTCATCGTCATTCTCCTGCTCCTCTGGGCTCCGATCATTCGCGTCCCGCCCACGGGACGAGCACGCGCTCGATCCTGCGGATGGTGAATTCGAGCACGAAGGCGATGGCCGCGATTACCAGTATGCCCATCACCACCACGTCGGTGACGAGGAACTGGGCGGCCGACTGGATCATGAAGCCAAGCCCGCGTGTCGCCGCCACCAGTTCGGCGGCGACCAGCGTCGACCAGCCGGCGCCGAGCGCGATGCGCAGGCCGGTCAGGATCGACGGCAGCGCGCTGGGCAGGATGACGTGGCGGACCACTTGGCGCTGGGTAGCACCCAGCGAGCGCGCCGCGTTGATGCGCTCCTGCGAGACGCCGCGAACGCCGGACGCGGTCGACAGCGCCACCGGCGCCAGCATGGAAATAGTGATCACCAGGATCTTCGACGGTTCGCCGATGCCGAACCAGATGATGACCAGCGGCAAGTAGGCAAGCGGCGGGATAGGCCGCAGGAATTCCAGCAGCGGATCGAAGATGCCGCGCCCGATCGCGCTGATGCCGATGGCGAGACCAACCGGCACGCCAATGGCAAGGGCGGCGACCAGCGCGGCGAATACTCGCCACAGGCTGGCGACGGCATGCTGCAGCAGCGTAGCATCGACGAAGCCGTCACGGGCGACGGTGATGAACTTGTTCCACACGGCGGCAGGTGATGGCAGGAACACTGGCGACACCAGTTGCAGGCGGGCCGACAGCGCCCACAGCGCCAGCACCACCAGGATGGTCACAGCGCTGACCGCGCGGGCCGAAACGCCTTTGCGCTTGGGGCTGGGTCGCGACCATGGCACCGACAGGCCGTCGGCCTCGTCGATCTTGTGTCCCGGCCGCTCGGTGTAGGAGGTAACGGTCATGCCGCCTCTCCTTCGAAGATCGCGTCGGTCAATTCGCCACGCGCCACCGCAAAAGCCGGATCGGCCTTGATGGTGCGGATGGCTTCGCCCGATGCGTAGCGCCTGGAGAAGCCGGGTTCAAAAGTCCGCACCACGCGGCCTGGGCCGGGCGCTAGCACGACGATGCGGGTGGCCAGCACCAGCGCCTCCTCGATGCCATGCGTCACCATCAGCACGCCGACCTCGCTTGCCGTCCACAGATCGAGCAGCGTCGTCTGCATGCGTTCGCGCGTCAGCGCATCGAGCGCGCCGAGCGGTTCGTCGAGCAGCAGGAATTCGGGTTCGGCGGCGAGCGCCCGGGCCAGGCCGACGCGCTGGCGCATGCCGCCGGAAAGCTCCCAGATGCGCTTGTCGCCGGCGTCGGTGAGCTTCACCAGCGCCAGCAGCTCATCGGCGCGCTGCGCCCGCTCGGCTGGCCTGACACCGCGCAGCCTGAGCGCGAAGGCAACGTTTTCGCGCGCCGTCAGCCATGGGAACA
>NZ_RZPQ01000159.1:0-9291 GCF_003999135.1 Mesorhizobium sp. M7A.F.Ca.CA.004.06.1.1
CTTCGCCTCCGTCGGCCGCTGCGGCCTGGCGCAGTCGCTTTTCCAGGTTGGCGGCAATTTCGGACAGTCCATGGGGCCGCTGCTGGCAGCCTTCATCGTCGTGCCGTTCGGCCAGACCAGCATTTCCTGGTTCGCCGTCGGCTCGCTGATCGGCATCATCGTTTTGTGGCAGGTCGGCGGCTGGTACAGCCGGCTGCGTGCCGCACAGGGCACCCGCAAGGCGGCGAGCTTCGTTTCGCCCTTCCCGCGCCGCAAGGTGATGAACGCATTGATCGTGCTGACCCTGCTGGTGCTGAGCAAGAATGCCTACATCGCCAGCCTCGCCAGCTACTACACCTTCTATTCCATGCATAAGTTCGGCGTTTCGGTGCAGATGAGCCAAGTCATGCTGTTCCTGTTCCTCGGAGCCTCGGCGCTGGGCATCCTGCTCGGCGGCCCGTTCGGCGACCGCTACGGGCAGAAGGCGATGATCTGGTTCTCCATCGTCGGCGTGCTGCCCTTCACGCTCGCCTTGCCCTACGCCAATCTGGAATGGACGATGGTGCTGACGGTGCTGATCGGCCTGATCCTGTCCTCTGCCTTCTCGAACATCGTCGTCTTTGCGCAGGAACTCGTGCCGGGCCGCGTCGGCATGATCGCCGGCATCTTCTTCGGCTTCGCCTTCGGCATGGGCGGCATCGCGGCGGCCGTGCTCGGTATCGTCGCCGATATGAAGGGCATCGATTTCGTCTTCCAGATCTGCTCGTATTTGCCGTTTCTTGGATTGCTCACCGTGTTCCTGCCAAACATGAAGGAAGCGCGCAAAGCGCAGGCGGCCGCCTAGATCAGGCGGGTCTGCCGCTGTCACAAAAATGCACCCGCCTGATGACGGGTGCATTTTTGTGGGCCATGGCCTTAAGCCTTGAAGAAGGCCAGCAGGTCGGCATTGATGATGTCTGCATGGGTCGTGGCCATGCCGTGCGGGAAGCCCTTGTAGACCTTGAGCTCGCCCTTCTTGAGCAGCTTGATCGTCAGCAGCGCCGAATCGGCGATCGGAACGATCTGGTCGTCGTCTCCGTGCATGACCAGGACAGGCACGTCGATTGCCTTCAGATCCTCGGTGAAGTCGGTTTCCGAGAAAGCCTTGATACAATCATAATGCGCCTTGGTGCCGCCCATCATGCCTTGGCGCCACCAATTGTCGATGACGCCCTGCGAGATGTCCGCGCCCGGACGGTTGAACCCGTAGAACGGACCTGATGGAACGTCGCGGAAGAACTGGGCGCGATTGACTGCCTGGGCGGAGCGGAAGCCGTCGAACACTTCGATCGGCAGGCCGCCGGGATTGGCGGCAGTCTTGAGCATGATTGGCGGCACCGCGCCGATCAGCACCGCCTTGGCGACACGGCCGCCGGCGCCATAGTTGGCAACATAGCGCGCCACTTCGCCGCCGCCGGTCGAATGTCCGACATGAATGGCATTCTTGAGGTCGAGATAAGCGGCGAGTTCCGCGACATCGGCGGCATAGGTGTCCATTTCGTTGCCGATATCCGTCTGGGTCGAGCGCCCATGGCCACGCCGATCATGGGCAATGACACGGTAGCCTTGTGACAGGAAGAACAGCATCTGGGCGTCCCAATCGTCGCTGCTCAACGGCCAGCCATGATGGAAGACGACAGGCTGCCCGGTCCCCCAGTCCTTGTAGTAAATCTGCGTTCCGTCCTTGGTGGTGATCGTACCGCTGCCGGAGCTGGGCTTGGTTTGCGAGGTCATCTCAATCTCCTTGTGGTTATTTCCGCGATAAACAATATCGCGATAACCATATAGCTAACGCGGCACAAAACCCTTGTCCACAAAAATATGTATCGCGATATCATTTTTCGTGGTATCGAATTGATGCCCATATTGGCAAAAGGAATGCGCCGTGCCTCTCCCGTTGGACAATCAGCTCTGTTTCACGCTCTATGCCACCAGCATGGCGATAAACCGCACCTACAAGCCGATGCTGGACGAGATGGGCATCACCTATCCGCAGTACCTGGTGCTGAACGCACTTGGAGAGGCCGATGGGATGTCGGTCGGCACCATCGCCAACCGGTTGGCTTTGGAATCGAGCACCGTCACGCCGCTGGTGAAGCGAATGGAGCAAGCCGAGCTGGTGACCCGCCAGCGCAGCCAGACCGACGAACGCCAGGTGCAGGTCGACCTGACATCAGCCGGACGCGCGCTGCTGGTCCAATGCAACTGTCTGAACGAGACCTTGGTCGAACGCTCGGGCATGACGCTTGCCGAGCTCGATGCCTTGAACCGGCAGATCCAGGCGCTACGCAACGCGTTGACCAGCGACCGGTAGCCCCTAGGTAGCCGCTTGGCCCAGTCATGGGTTGATTGCAATCAGTACGGCTTTTGAGGGCGGCTAAGCCAAACGTCGGAAAGAGGCCACCATCATGCGGACTTAAGCACGGCAAATGACCGTTTGCGCATGGCCCGCTTTGCCTGGAAACTGGCGGCGGGAGCGGGGCGGCCGACATGGAAGCCCTGGATCTTGTCTATGCCGAATTCGCGCATCAAAGCCATCTGTTCGTCGGTTTCCACCCCTTCGACCAGGATCTTGTGGCCGCGATTTCGAACCAGGGTGATGATGTCCTGCAGCATCGCCTTGCCGCTCAGGGAGCTGCAGTCGTGCAGAAACGATCGGTCGATCTTCACCGTGTCGAAATCGATCAGGCGAAGCCACGAAAGGCCCGCAAAGCCCGTCCCGAAATCATCAAGCCATATCTTGATCCCGAGCAGCTTCAGGTCGCTGATGCAGCGCAGAATGTCCGAGTGCATCTCCATCTCCAGCCCTTCGGTGATCTCGAAGGCCAGCCTGCTGCCGGCGACGCCGGTTTCGCCCAGAATGGTCGCGACAGACGTTGCGAAGCCAGGTGTCTTAAGCTGGATCGGGGAGACGTTGACGCTGACGACACGGACGTGGTCGTCAGCCAGGAGTTCGGCGCACACCGTCCTTATCGCCCAGCGCCCGAGTTCCAGGATCGCGCCGGTTCGCTCGGCGACGGGAATGAACAGGCTCGGCGGAACCGATGTGCCGTCCAGCATTTTGAGGCGCATCAGAGCCTCCACCGCTTCAACCCGGTCCGATTTGACATCCTGGATAGGCTGATAAACCAGTGAAACGAGATTCTGGCCGATCGCGATCTTCAGCAAGGCCGCGATGTTCTCGCTCTCGTCGCTGCTTTGCGGATCGGTTGGATCGAACAGCCGGGCACAATTTCGGCCGCCGGCTTTTGCCAGATAGAGAGCGCGATCGGCCTCGTGGATGATCTTCTCCAGCTTGGCGCCGGTCTGCGTCCTGGTGAATGCGGCGCCAACGCTCACCGTTACGATCGAGACGCCGTCGCGCCGCAGTTCGTGCGTCAGCGCCAGGTTCTCGACCGTGCTGCAAATGGCTTCCGCTATATCCAGTATCTGCTCTTTTTTCTCCATGCGAGCCAGGACGATGAACTCTTCACCGCCATAGCGGCCGATGGAGCCATTATACTGCTTGATCATGTCGCTAAGGGCATTGGCGACATGGATCAGGCAGCGGTCGCCTTCCTGATGGCCGTAGCAGTCGTTGAATTTCTTGAAGAAGTCCACGTCGATGAGGATCGCCCCGAAGCTGGTACCGACCTTTTGCCAATCGCTCCAGTAGTCCCGCAGCTTCTCGTCGATCGCGCGCCGGTTCTCCAGACCCGTCAGCGGATCGGTCCGCGACAACCTCAGCAGGGCCTTGCCGCGTTCGGTCGCCTCATTGTGCTGGATCTTGGCTTCCAGGGCATTCAGAAAGACGTTGTAGCGTTCCTCATTCAGTTTCCAGTTCACATACGAGGTGAACGTGAAACAGGATATATAGAAAGCCCCGAATACCATTTTGTATGTAAGGGTTGAAGGAACGAAGTAATTTACGATGTAAAGTATACACAATATTATTGCCGAGGTTACGATAGAAAGCTTGAAATTGAACGTAAAGAAAAGATTTGCGCTCATCATGAATATGGTCCCAAAGACCATGTAGTAAGAGACGCTTTCCTTGTCCGCGCCAAGAACCGCTGGGCACAACCAACCAACATAGCCGAAGATGATGGCTCCGGCGCAGGTCACGTCGAGCCATTCCGTTCCAATCCCCCGGCGAAGCTGTGCTTCGAGGATCAAAAGCGCGCTCAAGCCGACTGCGAAGCGCGCCGTGATCGTGTAGGCAGCAACATCCGGGATCAGCAGCAGATCCGTTGCCGAAAACAAGAGATAGATCGCAACCGCAATCCAGAGCCCTGGCCTGGCTTCTCCTCTTCGCGTCGCCTGCGCTTCGGTGCGGTAAAGGGTGCGGAGCTCGTCGGCGCTCAGTTCATAGCGCGGCTCGTACGGCTCCGCATCAACCGTATCGACCAATACGGAGGACAGGTGTTCGTTCATCACAATAGACCCCGTTTGAAAGGGATTTTGTTTTCCGAACTCATTTCCAGCTTCTGCCCCCACGCGGGCCGGCTCCTTTGGACGCGACGGCGATTGCGACGCCGGGCAAACAAATGCAATCGCGCAAGACAAGTTTCCGTTAACTCGAACCCGGAATTCGGGCCGGAAGCCGTCTAAAGAGGAACATGGTTGGCGGGAAATTAATCATAACGATAAAATGCCGTCAGCCCGACATTGGCAAATGGAGCATTCTACGCAATAAGTTAACCGACTGTTAACTATGGAGTGATGGCGTGCAGACCGTTCTTGATGGCAAAAGCTTGATTACTGCCGCGATGCTCGCCGGCACGCTGCCTCGGGGAAAGCTCGAGCATCATGGCGAAGCGTTCGAAACCGCGCGCGCGGAGCTGGCGCTCATTCTCCACGCGACACAGCAGCAGATCGAACAGGACAAGAACCCCGCCGAGATCGTCGGTCGCTTGCTGTCCTTCCTCAATGGCCTGCATTCCAAGGTTCATCCCGACGTCTGGCATGCGTTGATACCGGTGGCGCAGAACCATCCGATCCTGAAGTATTTTCTCGAGGATCCGCTGACGCACTGGTCCTTCACCAAGCCCAGGGGCTATTCCGGCGACGCGCAGTTGCTTGATTACATCTATTGCGATCCGCACGTGGCAGAGAGCGTGGCCAACGCCTCGGAGATCGGCAAGGCGCTCTATAGCCATACCCAGAACGTACCCTCATGCGTCGCGGCACGGGAACGACGCGACCTCCTGACCCGATATGTCGACGAGATTGCGGTCAAGAATGGACCGCAAACCGAGATCCTGGCGATCGCGGCCGGCCATTTGCGGGAGGCCAATCGCTCGGTCGCCTTGACGGAGGGCCGTCTCAAGCGCTGGGTTGCGCTCGATCAGGATCCCCAGAGCGTTGGGCTGATCGCGCGCGACTTCCAGGGCACCGCGGTCGAAGCCATCGACGGCTCGGTGCGAACCGTGCTCACGCGGGGTCACAAGCTCGGCAAGTTCGATTTCATCTATGCCTCCGGCCTTTACGACTACCTCGCCCACAACGTCGCGGTGAAACTCACGAAGACCTGCCTGCAGATGCTGAAGCCGAACGGGACGTTCCTGTTTGCGAACTACGCCGAGGGCACGCCTGACGCCGGCTACCGGGAGACATTCATGGACTGGGTGTTGCTGCTGCGATCGGAGGTCGATATGTGGAACATCGTCAATGCCAGCGTCGACCGCAACACCGTCGAGGCGCGGGTGTTCTTCGGCGAGAACCGCAACGTGCTTTATGCCGTCATCGAAAAGCGCGGATAGCGACCGCCTGGACTGCACCAGCCTGGGCGTGCCTTTGGCTTGCACCTCCGGCCGCCTTCCGCTATAGAGCCGCCACCCGCGTAGACACCCTTGGAGGCAACGCGGCGGAAGGCCGCCTTCCCGCATGATCCCGAAAAGTGGATTCCGGTTTTCGGACCAGATCATGCATGGGTATGTCGGCTTTCGACGTTTACGGTCCAGGCACTCTGCCAACCGTGAGCGCTCCAGTAAACCGAAAGGAAATGCCATGAGCCACGACACTTACGAGCTCAAGGCCGAAGCACGCGAACAGGTCGGTAAGGGGTCCGCCCGTGCAGTTCGCCGCAACGGTAAAGTGCCTGCAGTAATCTATGGTGACAAGCAGCCTCCCCTGGCTATCGCGCTCACCTACAAGGATATCTACTACAAGATCCATGGCGGTGGGTTTCTGACCACGATCGCCACGATCGATGTCGACGGCAAGAAGATCCAGGTCCTGCCGAAGGACTTCCAGCTCGACCCGGTCAAGGATTTCCCTGTCCATGTCGACTTCCTGCGCATCGGCAAGGACACCGAAGTCAATGTCGACGTGCCTGTCCACTTCATCAACGAGGACAAGTCGCCCGGCATCAAGCGCGGCGGCGTGCTCAACATCGTGCGTCACGAAGTCGAGTTCCACTGCCCGGCCAATGCGATCCCGGAGTTCATCACCGTCGATCTCACCGGCGCCAACATCGGCGACTCGATCCACATCTCGGCGGTCAAGCTGCCGGCTGGCGTCAAGCCTGTGATCTCCGACCGCGACTTCACCATCGCGACCATTGCCGGTTCGTCGGCGATGAAGCCGGAGACGGAAGAGACGGCTGAAGCAGCTGCACCTGAAGCGGCTCCTGCCGCCGACGAGAAGTAACTCTTTCACGCCCGGAGCAGGCGATGCTGCTGTTTGCAGGTCTCGGCAATCCGGGCGCGAAATACGCTGACAACCGCCACAATGTCGGTTTCATGGCGGCGGACGCAATCGCCCGCCGCCATTCCTTTTCGCCCTGGTCGAAGAAATTCCAGGGCCTCATTTCCGAGGGCACGCTCGGCGGCGAAAAAATCGTCCTGATCAAGCCGCAGACCTTCATGAACCTGTCCGGCCAGTCGGTCGGCGAAGCACTGCGCTTCTACAAGCTCGAGCTTTCCGCGCTCACCGTCTTCTATGACGAGATCGACCTTGCCGAAGGCAAGCTGCGCATCAAGACCGGTGGCGGCGCCGGCGGCCACAACGGCATCCGGTCGATCGACGGTCATATCGGCAATGGCTATCGCCGCGTGCGCATCGGCGTCGGCCATCCCGGCGTCAAGGAAATGGTCCAGCACCATGTGCTCGGCAATTTCGCCAAAGCCGACCGCGAATGGCTCGACCCGCTGCTCGACGCGATCGCCGATAATGCCGCCATGATCGTCAAGGGCGACGAATCCGGCTTCATGAATAAGGCCAGTCTCGCCGTCCAGGGCAAGGCCGGGCCGGAGCCCGAAAAGCCAGCGCAGAAGCAGTCGGCGCACAAGCAGCAAAGTCATGTCCGCCAAGCACGGCCTCAACAGCCGGTGGTCAAGCTGCCGGAAAGCGGTCCAATGGCCGCCATGCTGAAGAAGCTGTTCGGCGGCAAGGACTGAGCATCAAGGGGACCGAAGGGCTTGACGTTGATCACCCCTATCGCCCATAGCCCTGATCAAATTTCTATTTTCCCGATAGGACCGAACAAAAATGGGTTTCAAATGCGGCATCGTTGGCTGGCCCAACGTCGGCAAGTCGACGCTTTTCAACGCGTTGACCAGAACGGCTGCGGCGCAAGCCGCCAACTATCCATTCTGCACCATCGAACCGAACACCGGCGAGGTGGCGGTGCCAGATCCGCGCCTGCAGAAGATCGCCGCGATCGCCAAGTCGAAGGAGATCATTCCAACTCGCATCTCTTTCGTCGACATTGCCGGCCTGGTGCGCGGTGCCTCGAAGGGCGAAGGGCTGGGCAACCAGTTTCTCGCCAACATCCGTGAGGTCGACGCCATCGTGCATGTGCTGCGCTGCTTCGAGGATGACGACATCACCCATGTCGAGGGCCGCATCGACCCCGTCGCCGATGCCGAGACGGTCGAGACCGAGCTGATGCTTGCCGACCTCGACAGCATCGAGCGCCGCATCGTCCAGATCCGCAAGCGCGCCGGCAGCAAGGACAAGGAAGCGACGACCGTGCTGCCGTTGATGGAGGCAGCGCTCGAACTGCTGCAGGCCGGCAAGCCGACCCGCATCCTGCTCAAGGGTATTTCGGCCGAAGATTTGCGCATCCTGCAGGGCCTGAACCTTCTGACCTCGCATCCCGTGCTCTATGTCTGCAATGTCGCGGAGGCCGATGCCGCCACCGGCAACGAACACACCAGGGCCGTGGAAAAGATGGCCACCGCGCAAGGCGCCGGCACCGTGGTGATCTCGGCGGCGATCGAAGCCGAAGTCGCGCAACTCTCGGACGAGGAAGAGATGGAATTCCTGTCCTCGCTCGGCCTCGACGAGCCCGGCCTCAACAAGGTCATCCGCGCCGGCTACGACCTGTTGCACCTCATCACCTATTTCACCGCCGGGCCGAAGGAGACGCGCGCCTGGACGATCCATAAAGGCGACAAGGCGCCTCAGGCCGCCGGTGTCATCCACACCGATTTCGAGCGCGGCTTCATCCGCGCCCAGACCATTTCCTACAACGACTTCGTCACACTGGGCGGCGAAGTCGCGGCCAAGGAAGCCGGCAAGGCGCGCGACGAAGGCAAGGAATATGTCGTCCAGGACGGCGACGTGCTGTTGTTCAAGTTCAACACTTGATGCCCTGAAGCGGTCGAGAACATCCCGGCAAGCTGTCGGCGAAGTTCCTCGATACATGCTTCCAAGGCGACGGCGGCCATCCGCCCGACAGCCGCTTGTCTTGATTTTGTCACGTCACAGGTCTAAGCGGCAGACGCACGGTCGGCGCTGACGTCGAGAACCGTGCAATCCAACACGACGCGTCAATCCGAACGCACCCCCAGCAAGGGATATCAGGCGATGATCAAGGCCTTCGTCGTGGACAATGACCGCCTGCGCGTCGTCGACGATCTCCTGGCAAACAGCGAGACCATCGTCTGGGCGGACCTGTTCAACCCGACAAAGGAAGAGGAAGCGACGATCGAGAGCTGGCTCGGCGTTGCCATTCCGACGCGCGAGGAGATGGAGGAGATCGAGATTTCGAGCCGCCTCTATGTCGAGGACGGCGCCTATTTCATGACCGCCACCCTGCCCGCCCAGACCGAAATCGACGATCCCTTGATGTCGCCGGTTACCTTCGTGCTCGCCGGCACAAGGCTGATCACGGTGCGCTACCACGAACCGAAAGCTTTCAAGACCTTTCCGCAGCGCGCCGAAAAGGTGGCGACCGGCTGCACCAGCGGCGACACCATCCTGATCGGCTTGCTGGAGGCGATCGTCGACCGTCTCGCCGACATTCTGGAACGCGCCGGCCGCGACATCGAGGCGATCTCGCGCGAT
>NZ_RZPQ01000015.1:0-21556 GCF_003999135.1 Mesorhizobium sp. M7A.F.Ca.CA.004.06.1.1
GATAGGCGGGATCGGCAGCGTGCGGGGCGGCATGCTCGGCGGCTTGCTGAGCGGCCTGCTCGGGGCTTTCGGTTCGTCCTTGCCCTTCGTCGGATCGGAGTGGCGTGACGTCTTCGTTTTCGGGACCCTGATCCTGTTCCTTGTGTTCAAGCCGACCGGCCTTCTTGGACGCTCTGTCGTGGAGCGGGTGTGATGATCGACGAAGTGAGAACCATGCCGGCAGCCGTGCAACCGCAATTGATGCGCTGGTCCGTCGTGCTGCCCGGCCTGGCGGCACTCGCCGTCGCGCTGGTGTTGCCGCAATTCGCCAACGGCTATGTGACCGAGGTGGCGACCACGGCGCTGCTCTATGTCGTTTTGTGCCTCGGCCTCAACATTGTCGTTGGCTATGCCGGCCTGCTCGACCTCGGCTACGCCGCCTTCTTCGCAGTCGGCGCGTACACGTCAGGCATCCTGACCGCCGAATTCGGGTTCAATTTCTGGCTCACCATCCCGGTCGCCATGGCGGCAGCCTGCGTGGCTGGCATCATCATCGGGGCTCCGACATTGAGATTGCGCAGCGACTATCTGGCGATCGTGACGCTGGGCTTCGGCGAAATCGTGCGCATCATCGCCCGCAACCTCGACATCACCGGTGGCGCGAGCGGACTCATCGGCATCGAGCGCCCGGAGATATTCGGCTTCAGGTTGATGCAGGTGCAGCACTTCTACTATGCGTTCCTGGTGCTTGCGCTGCTCACCGCCTTCGTCTGTCTGAGCGTCGAGCGATCGCGAATGGGACGAGCCTGGTTCTACGTTCGCTACGATGAGGACGCCGCCGCTGGCATCGGCATCAACCGTGTCACGGCCAAGCTGCAAGCCTATATGATGGGCGCGGTGATCGCTTCGGTGGCCGGATGCCTCTACGCGGCCAAGATGACGGCCATCTCGCCGGAGAGTTTCACCTTCAACCAGTCGCTGCTCATCCTTCTCGGCGTCGTCCTGGGCGGCATGGGCCGCATTCCCGGCGTCGTCCTTGGTGCTGTTCTGGTGGCCCTGCTTCCCGAAGTGCTGCGCGGAGCAGGCACCTATCGTCCCCTGGTGACCGCGATTGCGCTGCTGGCAATCATGCTCTTCAGGCCGAACGGGCTGTGGCCGGACAAGCGAGTTTGACCATGGCGCTGCTGGAAGTCCGCGATCTGCGCCTCAGTTTCGGAGGACTGAAAGTCCTTCACGACATTTCGTTCTCAGTTGAGAAAGGCGCCATCAACAGTCTTATCGGGCCGAACGGGGCCGGCAAGACATCACTCTTCAATTGCCTGACCGGCTTCTACAAGCCGAAGGGCGGCTCGATCAGTCTGGGCGGCCGGCCAATCACCGGCTTGCCGCCGCATCGCATCACCGCGCTCGGCCTCGCCCGCACATTCCAGAACATCCGGCTGTTCAAGGAAATGACCGTTCTGGAAAACGCCATGTCCGGCCAGCATTGCCGCAGCCGCCACGGCATCATGTCGGCGATCCTGCACTTGCCGGCACAGCGGCGCGAGGAGGAGACGATCCGCGCGGCTGGCATGCGCTGGCTCGATTTTGTCGGTATCGAGCAGCATGCGCATCGCCGCGCCGGCGGTCTCTCTTATGGCGATCAACGGCGGCTCGAACTCGCAAGAGCCCTGGCGTCGGCACCCGAACTCATCCTGCTGGACGAGCCTGCCGCCGGCCTGAACGAGCGCGAGAAGCTGGACCTTGTGCCCCTGATCCGCCGCATCCGCGACGAAACCGGCGTCACGGTCCTGCTGATCGAGCATGATATGGGCCTGGTCATGCAGGTGTCGGAGAAGATCGTGGTGTTCGACTATGGGCAGAAGATCGCCGACGGACGGCCGGAGGCCGTGCGAACAGACCCCAGGGTCATCGAAGCCTATCTCGGTACGGAGGAATGATGGACGCCGAAATCGTTCTTTCCGCGGACCGCATCGTCGCGCGCTATGACGGCATCGAAGCCCTTCATGGTGTCAGCCTTTCGGTCAAACGCGGCCAGATCGTCGCCCTGCTTGGCGCGAATGGTGCGGGCAAGAGCACCACGCTGCGCACGCTGTCCGGCCTCGTTGCCGCATCCTCCGGATGTGTCCGCTTCCTGGGCGAGGATATAACCAAAGTCCCTGCCCATCGCCTGCCGCATCGCGGGCTCGTCCACGTTCCGGAGGGAAGGCGTATTTTCGGCGACATGACGATCAAGGAGAACCTTGACCTGGGCTCTTTCACGCTTGCCGACGACGCCGAGCGCCGCCGGCGGCTGGATCATGTTTTCGAGCTCTTCCCCATCCTGGCGCGCAGACAGAATGGCGATGCAAGGAACCTCTCGGGAGGCGAGCAACAGATGCTGGCGATCGGCAGGGCCCTCATGGCCGCGCCCAAGGTGCTGTTGCTCGACGAGCCTTCCATGGGTCTGGCGCCGCAACTGATCAAGGAAGTCATGAACATCGTGCAGCGCCTCAATCGTGAAGGCGTGACCATCCTGCTTGTGGAGCAGAATAGCAAAGTCGCCTTGAAATTCGCCGACTATGGCTATGTGCTCAAGGCTGGGCGCGTTGTGCTTGAGGGACCAGGCAGTGATCTTGCGAGCAACGAAGCGGTCATCAGCGCCTATTTAGGTGGCGTCGCTGCTTAGCTGGCAAAGCTGCCAACTCCCGGATTTTTACAAAATGAGGCCGCCACTCCAGTCCAGCCCCTAACATATTGATTTGTGCAGGAAGCACTGACCCTCAGAGACAGACTACGCTGGCTTAAGATGACTGTGCCTCTAGACGGACGGCGGCGACAGGATGAAAAGCGCTTGCGCCTGCTTGGTGGCGGAACTGTTGCGGAAGGTGTGGAGGCGTCTTGGGTCGAAGGTCGTGGCGTCGCCTTCGAGCAGGACGACCTCAATTGATGACGCAGGCTGAGCGTAAAGGAATGGATCGCGGCCTGTGAGAGCAAGACGAGCGTCGAGTTCCAGGAACATCCGTCGTTGATTTGCGTTTGCTCTCCGAGGTTAGACGTTTTCAAACCGAAGGAGAACGGTGTCATGGACTGGAACCGCGTGGAAGGAAACTGGAAACAGGTGAAAGGCAAGGTCAAGGAGCAGTGGGGTAAACTCACGGATGACGACCTTGACCGCATCGCCGGCAAGCGCGATCAACTCGAAGGCAAGATCCAGGAGCGTTACGGCCTCGAAAAGGACCGTGTGCGGCGCGATATCGATGACTGGTACGGTCGACAGGGCTGGTAAGCGCGTGAGCCCCGGGCCGCGGCCAATTCCAAGACGCGGCCCAACAGTCCGGCAGGTCCGGCTCATGCAGATGCCGAGCCTTATCGTCAGTTGAATTTTGCAGCAAGGATTTCGTACTGTGTCAGAAGATATCTCTCGCAAGCAAGAGCAACGGGGGACAAGAAGGATCGTCATGTGGGCGATCGCAGTTACCGCTGTGATTTTCCTTGTTCTGCTGGCTACATTCGTGTTCGGCCCGCTGGTATGATTTTCATCGCCGATGATTGAGTTGTTTCCAGCGAGATCCGGGGATGATCGGGCGTTTGAGGGCGCTTGCAGCGGCCACCGGGCCGCGTCTTGCGACTGCGGCAGCAGGCGCGGATGAGCCGACAACCCGTCAAGTTGATGCCATCCGCGCTGCCCTGGGTGGCAGGCGTATTCGCGGCAATCGCCATTGTTCCGGTAGTTTGCGCCATCAACTTGGTCCGCGGCGACAATCTCCGGGAAACCACCATTGCACAGGCCATCGGGGGCGACCCTGACCGGGCCGTCCCGGCAATGATCCGCAACGGCTGTGGCGGATGTCACGAAATCCCGGGAGTGCCCGGCGCCCGTGGCACCGTCGGTCCGTCCCTGCAAGGCGTCGTCGAAAGAGGGATATACCGGGCCGTCGCGAGCCACCCCGGATGCGATGATGCGCTGGATCAGCAGGGCGCGGTACGTTGACCCGAAGACGGCCATGCCCAATACAAATCTGTCGCCTCAAGAGGCGCGCGACATTACCGCCTATCTCTACGCGCGAACATGAGGCGCGCTGAAGTCGCCCCACGGCGCAGGCGTCTTGCCAGCAAAAGCAGCAGGCCAAGCATCAACACGGCGGCGCCCGCTACAAGTGATTGAGCCGCCAGAATCATGATCGTCTGGCTGGTTGTCGTTCCTGCCCGCATCTGGCGTACATCGGCCGCGGTGACGCTGAGGTCGGGATTTCCGAACCGCACGGTGACGTAATTTGCAAGAGCTGCCACCTGGCCATCATCCAGCCAGCCGCCGAAGGCCGCCATCGATTGACGCCCGGCCACGTCACCAGCTTTGACGCCTTCAAGGATGGTCATGACGACATCCTCGGGCGTGGCCGCGCCGGGGGTGCTGTTACGGGTCAAGGACGGATAGGATCCGTCTGATGATCCGCCTCCGTTCGCCCCATGGCACGTCGAACAGAGCGATCGATAGAGATCATCGCCGGTTGCGGTTCCGCTGCCTTGCGTCATCCCTTCGGTTCCAGCAATGTCGTCGGCCGCGGCCGCGGCCGCGTTACCCCATGAGAAACGCGGCTGCTTCTCGTCTCCCGGTTGGGCGGGCACGTCCCTGAGATAGGCGACAATAGCCTGGATGTCGTCGTCGGAAAGATGCTGCAGGCTGTTCATGACCGTTTCCGCCATCGGCCCGCCCGCGTAGGCCTTCCCGGGCACGGCGCCGGTTTTGAGGAATCGAGACAGCTCTTCGTTGCTCCAGCCGCCGACGCCTGCGATCTTGTCGCTGGTGATGTTGAAGGCGTGCCAGATGCCGGCGGTGCCGCCGGCAAGCTTGTGGTCTTCATCCATGCCGAACGTCGCATTCCTTGGCGTGTGGCAGGCACCGCAGTGGCCGAGCACCTCGACAAGGTAGGCTCCCCTGTTCCATGCGGCGGTCCGGCTCCGGTCAGGCGTGAAACTGCCGCTTTGGAGGTTCGCGAGCTTCCACAGCGCAACCGTCCAGCGCTGGTTGAATGGAAAAGGCAGAATGTTTCGCGGCCGCGGCTGGGAAATCGGCGGCTGCGCAAGGAGATAGGCCCGGATCGCAAGCACGTCCTCGCGGCTCATTGCGGCGAAGCTGTCATAGGGCATGGCGGGGTAGAGATCGGCTCCGTCGCGCCTGATACCTTTCTGGACGGCTCGCACGAACTCGTCCGCGGAATAGCGTCCGATGCCCGTTTCGAGATCTGGTGTGATGTTGGTCGAGTATACATCGCCGAAGGGCGTCGGCACGCGATAGCCTCCAGCGAAGGGGCGGCTCGGATTGGACGTGTGGCAGCCGATGCAGTCGGCCGCTCGCGTGAGATATTCACCCCTCTGGATTTCGCTCGCCCGCAGCTCGGTACAAACCGCCAACGATAACAAGACGAGTACGACCGACCGAGAAATGACGGCTGGAAATGGAATGCCCGTGGCAGGCCAAAGCGCGTACCGGCGGTGGATGGCCAATCTCCGCGTCTTTGGCGTCGTCACAATTCGCACCCGCTGAAGATCAGCCCTGCCACCACTTGCGCCAGCAAGATGAGCGTGAACAGCGCCCCGATGCCCACCGAAGTCCTGGCAAGGAACGCGCGCGTGCGCGCCTTCCGGGGCGGGATCGTACCATGTCCGCGGTCATGAACGGCGTGCCACGACAGCAGCGTGCCTGCCAGGGCGACAGCGGCGCCTATCAATGAGAACAAGGCAGTGGGACGAAAGCCGGCATGGCACTGCCAGGATGCAATGGAGTAATCGAGCTGCAGGGCTATTGCCCATGCAACTGGCCCGCTGACCAGGCCTGCCCAGGAAACGCCGGTACGGATCGCCTGCATCTCACATCCTCGGAGCCCAATAGATAACAAGATAGAGCACGACCCATGAGACGACGACGAAGTCCCAGTAGAACGCATTGTCCGAGACGTCGCTGAAGCGGCGGCCCGCCTTGCCTTTTTGCGTGAACATGAGAACCGCCAGGACGATCGTGTCGCCGACATCGGTAAGAAGATGCGTGGTATGCAGTCCAAGTAGGAACCACACGATCGATCCGTAAGCGTTCTGATCCCAGGAAATCCGCAGAGCCGGAAATTCCCAGATGCGAACGATCAGCGGAAGAATCCCGACGACCGACATGACGACCATGCCAAGGCGAACTTTCGCGAGGTCCTGGCGACGCGCCCAAAACTCGATCAGGTGGTTGGGCACGACGCTCGCAACCAGAATGATCAACACTGCCGTGCCCGGCAGCAAATCTGGCGCCGGCGCTCCGATGGGCCAATGCCGGGCCAGCACGGCCAAATAGAAGTAGGTGCCTATCGCCAAGGCAAAACCTGTTGCCTCGAGAGCAATGAAGGCAAGGGTTCCCCACCACATCGGGCTCGCCGACCCGAAATCATATGTGGGCAGGTGGCTGACGCCGGCGACGGGACGGTGCCTCATTCCTCGTCCTCCGGTTCGCCCTTCGGCCAGAACCAACAGATGAAGCCGATCGAAACCGGGATCGCTCCCCAGACCACCGCCCATGGCGTGTATATCGAACCGAGAAATGCACCGCCCACCGCAATGGCCGACAGAAGCGGCCAGATCGAGTTGTCAGCCGATGGCACCCTTAGTTGCGGCACCGCATCGGCGACCGTGCCGGCGAGCACCTCGCGTGCGTCGACACGCAGACCCTCGACCACGGGAAGCGTATCGGGCTCGGCCCAAAGCGGTTCGCGGTGAGTTACCACGGGCAGCCGCGAAAAATCGTAGGAGGGCGGCGGCGACGTCGTCGCCCATTCGAGCGTGCTCGCGCCCCAGGGATTGTCTCCGGCAATGCTGCCGTTGCGAAGGCTGAGCAGGAGGTTCAGGAAGAAAAGCGCAAAGCCGGCGAACACCACCAGTGAAGAGAGGCTGATGAAGAGGTTCATCTCGCCCCAGCCGCTCGCCGGCGGATACGTATAAACGCGGCGCGGCATGCCTTGCAGACCGAGAATATGCATGGGGAAGAAGGTGAGATTGAACCCGAGGAAGACGAGCCAGAAATTCCAGCGGCCGAGCCTCTCAGACAGCATGCGTCCGGTGATCTTGGGAAACCAGTAGTAAACGGCGCCTAGCAGGGGGAAGACGGCGCCCCCGACCAGCACATAGTGGAAATGGGCAACCACGAAATAGGTGTCGTGTACCTGCAGGTCGAGCGGCACCGAGGCGACCATGACCCCGGTCAGGCCGCCGATCACAAAGGTGAAGATGAAGCCGAGCACGAAAAGCATGGGCGTGGCGAAGATCGGCCGGCCGCCCCAGATCGTCGCAATCCAGCAGAAGATCTGAATGCCGCTCGGAATGGCGATCATCATCGAGGAAGCGGTAAAGAAGCTTTCGCCGAGCTGCGGCAGGCCGGTAGCGAACATGTGGTGCACCCACAGGCCGAAGGAAAGAAAACCGATCGCGATCAACGACAGGACGATCCCGAGATAGCCAAAGATCGGGCGGCGAACGAAGGTCGGCAGGATCGCGGAGACGAAGCCGGTCGCCGGAACGAAGATGATGTAGACCTCGGGATGGCCGAAGAACCAGAATAGATGCTGCCACAGCAGTGCATCGCCGCCTGCAGCGGGATCGAAGAATTTCGTGCCGACCAGGCGGTCCAGGATCAGCATTGTGCTCGAGACCATCACGGCCGGCATGGCGAACAGGATGACGAAAGCCGTGACGAGGACGGACCAGACATAGAGCGGGATGCGGTCAAGCGACATGCCGGGAGCACGTTGTTTGAACACTGTCGCGATGATCTCGACCGCTACCGCGAGCGCGGACACTTCAGTGTAGGTCACCATCTGCGCCCAAAAATCGGGGCGCTTGCCGATGCCATATTCGGGTCCGGCGAGCGGTACGTAGGAAAACCAGCCGGCATCCGCACCGGTTTCGAAGGCGAAGGCGATCCAGATCATCAGCCCGCCGGAAAGATAGACCCAGTAGCTGAATGCATTGAGCCGCGGAAAGGCGACATTGCGAGTGCCGATCATCAGCGGCACCAGGTAAATGGCGAAAGCTTCCATCACCGGTACGGCGAACAGAAACATCATCGTCGTGCCATGCATGGTGAACAGCTGGTTGTAGAGATCGGGGCCGATGTGGCCGGCCTCCGGCTGGGCAAGCTGGAAACGCATGGCGAGCGCTGATAGACCCGCAAGGGCGAGAAACAGGAAAGCCGTCACGATATAGCGCCGTCCGATCAGCTTGTGATCGACCGTGACCAGCCAGCCGTAGAAGCCTTTCGGCGTTCGCCAGGCATGCGCCAGAAAGGCGCGCAGTCTCACCTCTTCGAGGCCGGTGTCACGGATGCCTTTCAGGCCCTCCTGGGTATGCTCGGCCGGCTTTCCCCCAATGCCGCTCATTCGAGGCTTCCGAGATAGGCGACGACCGCGTTGAGATCGTCGGCGCTAAGGGCAATGCGCGGCATCTTGGCGCCGGGCTTTATCGACTGTGGATCGGCAATCCAGGCGGCGAGCGCGCCAGGGGTCATGGCCAGCGTATCCGCGGCCAGTGCACGTCGGCTGGCGAGATGCGTAAGATCAGGACCGACCGTTCCGCTGGCAGGCGTGCCTCTTATCGTATGGCAGAGCGCACAGCCGGTGGAAAGAAATGCCTGTTGGCCGCGGCGTTCTTCCTCGCCGCCAGGCGCGGATGCGACGGCGTTTTGCCTGGATTGCCATGCGTCGAACGCTTCGCGGCTTTCCGCGATGACGGTGATGGCCATATGGGCGTGCTGATAGCCGCAGAATTCGGCACACTGGCCACGATAGATGCCGGGCTTATCGGCGATGAGGGTAAGCTGGCTTGGCCGGCCCGGAATGAGATCGCGCTTACCGGCAAGGTTCGGCACCCAGAAGCTATGAATAACATCGAGCGAATCGAGTTCGACCTTGACCGGTTCGCCAACCGGGACATGGATTTCATTTGCCGTGACGATCGATTGCGAGGGATCATTACCGGCATACCGGACCTCCCACCACCATTGGTGCCCCGTGATCCGCACGGCAAGCGTTTCCGTTCCGCTCAGCGAAGCAATGGATTTGCCGGCGAAAAAACTCGCTATCGTCATCATGACGAGCACCAGAACGGTCAACGCAACGGCGCTGCCGACAGCGCGGGTAAATCGGCGCTCCTGATGTGAATCGATCTCAAGCGGCGAGCGCGTTGTCTCGGAGAGGCGGCGACGCAAAAGCGCTGCCGCCAAGACCAGCATGACAAGCAGCCACGTGGCCGCCGCGACTGCGCTGAAAGACCAGATCAGATCAAGGATTCTCCGGGCGTTCGCACCGTGTGCATGGAGGGCCGATTGCCGATCGCCGCATCCTGCCAATACCAACATCGACGCTGCGCTGACCCACCTCAAACGCGGTTGCGCAGCCTTTCCCGCAACAATGCCAGTCAGGATTTGCGTTGGACATGTAAAGGCAAGCGACATTTGCGGTCATGTCCGCCTGCGAGAGCGGGCCAACGGACTCATGCACCTCGCCATGAAGGATCCACCATCGTTGCCAAGGCCATAACGCAGCTGGCTGAAAAAGGATGCTTGGCAACACCGCCCGGTGAAAACCGACGTGAAGCGGTGCGGGTTAGACGATGCGCAACTCCTGGGGAGCCTGATGCCGCCGACTGCTCGTTTGAATCCAGAAAGCAACCAAGAGCAGTGCGGCTCCGCCATAGATCAGGCCAGCGGGAATCCACATGATCAAGCCTGCAAGTTGCTGGTCCTCGAGCGGGCTGAGCCCCCACAGATCCGAGCCGACGGCATTAGCCGGATACCACAGCTTTGGCGAGACGACGAGCAAAACCCCGAGCAGCCCGGTGTGGAGCGAGGTGAAGAAGAGATGCATCACCGCATTGCCGCAAGCGTGCTCGCGGCCAGGGCGAGGCAGCAGCACCCACCAGAACAATAGCCCGGTACCGAGGAAGCTCGCATGCTGGGCATAGTGCAGGAAACCCTGCTGGAGGGCAGCCTCGAACAGCGCCGGGACATGCCAGATCCATATCGCGGCTCCGTGCAGGACGGTCGCGACCACAGGGCGGCTGATGAACGCCCAGATCGCCCGAAGCGTATTTGCATGTCCGGCCGCTCCGAATATCTGGCGCAGCTGTACCGGCAGTGCCCACATCATCGCCGCTGTCGGGCGGGAGGCAACCAGCAGAGGCGCTGCGACCGCCATCAGCAATTCATGCTCGATCATGTGCGCCGCAAACACATGTTCGCCCAACGCATGGATCGGGCTTACAAGGGCGAACGCCAGGACGGCCCAGCCGGCAGCAAACTGGAAGGCCTGCCGTGATCGCAAGCGGCGTCCGCGTCCGCTCCGTCGCCACAGTCGGCTGGCGCCCGCTGTATAGAGCGACACGACTGCCAGGAGCGGCAATGTGATGGGAAGCGCCAGTGTCCAACCGGCTTGCGGGGCGCCGTTGCCATAGCAGATCGAGGTCGAAAAGAGCGCGTCGAAGCTCATGATCCGCATCCGTCAGCCGGAAGAGCACCGGAGCTCCGGTTCATCTGGAAAGATCCAGATTGAAGCCACTGAGGCGCTGTTCTCACCTCCGTGCCTCTAGGCGTCCATCATCGATTTCGCCGGCTCCCGGGCGATGTTTTCTTCTATGCGTTCGTGTCCCGGTGTCCGCGGCAGGGCCT
Organism: Mesorhizobium sp. M7A.F.Ca.CA.004.06.1.1; assembly: GCF_003999135.1. Lineage (NCBI taxonomy): Bacteria > Pseudomonadati > Pseudomonadota > Alphaproteobacteria > Hyphomicrobiales > Phyllobacteriaceae > Mesorhizobium > Mesorhizobium sp. M7A.F.Ca.CA.004.06.1.1. The sequence continues at coordinate 10,655 of NZ_RZPQ01000015.1, forward strand.
GGCGGAAGTTCTTGGCGTAATCTGCCGGCATTTTGGGCGGCATCAGCGGCTCATACGCATCTACCAGCGCTTCGATCACGACAGGGCCTTCCGTGGCGAAAGCCTGGTCGAGAACCGTCTCGATCTGATCGGCCCGCTCGATGCGAAAACCCTTTGCGCCCATTGCTTCCGCCGCCATGGCAAAATCGATCGGCTGCAATTCGCAACCGAATTGCGGATTCCCCAGAAACATCATCTGCTCCCAGGCGATCTGATTGAGCATGTTGTTCTTGATCACCAGAACCTTCAGCGGGATCTTGTAGCGCACCGCCGTCGAGAATTCGCCGAGCTGCATGGCAAAGCCGCCATCGCCGACGATGGCGGCAATCGGTCGACCGGGAAACGCGATGCCGGCAGCGATGGCGTAGGCGAGACCGCAAGCCATCGATGCCAGCGATCCGGACACCCCAAATGCCTGGCCGCTGCGAAGATCGACATGGCGGGCGGCCAGTTCCGTGTTCTGACCGGAATCCGTGGCCAGCACCGTGTCGTCGGCCAACCGTTGTCCGAACGCCCGGGCAATCGCCTGTGGCTTCAAGGGTTGCGCCTGCATGTCTTCCGACTGCCGCATCATCTCGCGCCATTTCCTCATGGTCTCCTGGGAACGGTGCAGGAACTCATCGGAGGGCTTCTGCGTCAGACGTTGGTTCAGCGCGCGCAATGTCTCGGCCGCGTCGCCGACAAGGCCGGCCTCGACCGGAAAGCGCAAGCCGATCCGCTGCGCATCGCAGTCGATCTGGACGCCACGGGCCTGCCCGGGCTGCGGGTAGTATTCGATATAGGGAAAGGTCGAACCGACAATCAGCACCGCATCACAGCTCTCCATCGCCTCTTGCGAAGCCAGGGTTCCAAGAATGCCGATCCCGCCGGTGGTGTAGGGATGGTCGTCCGGCAGCACCGCCTTGCCCAGCAAGGCCTTCGCGACAGGCGCCTGCAGCAGTCGCGCCGTGTGTTCGAGTTCGGCGGCCGCGCCGATGGCGCCGCGTCCGGCCAGGATCGCAACCCGCGAAGCGTCATTGAGAATGGCGGCGGCTTTGTCGAGCTCAACCTCCAGCGGTACGCTGTGACCGGCGAACATATCCTGCGGCGTGTGCGCCGGGCGATTGCGCTTGGAGCGCTTCGACGGATCGCTCTCCTGCTCCTGGATGTCGCTGGCAATCGAAAGATGGGCGACGCCCTTGCGCGCCAGCGCGGTTCGGCAGGCAAGGCTGGCGACGTTTTCCATATGCGCGGCGTCGGCGACATGTGCATTGTAAACGGAGACATCGTGGAACACGCGCGTCAGATCGACATCCTGTTGCGTGAACGTCTCGATCAGATCGTGGAACTGCATGCCCGTAATCGCCAGCACCGGAGCCTGGTCGAGCTTGGCGTCATAGAGGCCGGTCAGAAGATGTGTTCCGCCGGGACCGGACGTCGCAAGGCACACGCCCAGCTTTCCTGTCCACTTGGCATACGCACATGCCATGAAGGCAGCCGACTCTTCATGCCGGACCTGAACGAAGGCAATCTTGTCGCGCCGCGTCCGCAACGCTTCCATGACGCCGTTTATGCCGTCTCCCGGCAAGCCGAACACCACCTCCACGTCCCAGGCGACGAGCGTATCGATGAGAATTTCTGCTGCATTTGGCATGTCGGGGTAGCTCCGGTGGATGGTGTCCGAACCGGTGAATCCCGAGTTGGTTCCTTCGTCACAATAAATCGTGACAGGTTTCTGGAAGCGATCTTCCAGGAGCGGTCTATTCGATCTGCTCAAACGTGCATTGCCGTGGCGCCTTGTCGGGGCGCCAGCGCAGCAGTTTGGTGCCGTGGCGGAATCGATTGCCGGTAACGTGGTCGAAGCGGACCTCCACCACCAGTTCAGGCTGCAAGGGTTCCCATTGTCCGCTGCGCTCCGTGCTCCAGCGGCTCGGGCCGCCGGGCGCCTTGCCGGTGAATCCGGGCTCTGACCGCAGCCCTTCCAGCCGGCGCGTGAGCGCTCCTCTGTCGGTCCTGGCGATGGTCGACGTGAAGCCGACGTGATCGAGCTTGCCGTCGTCATTGTAGAGGCCGAGGAGCAGCGAGCCAACCTCACGACTGTCCGCGAGATAACGGAAACCGCCGACAACGCAATCGGCGGTGCGCCTCGGCTTTACCTTCACCATCGCACGTTCGCCGCACAGATAATGCTCATCAAGCACTTTGGCCATGATGCCGTCGGTCGATGCATGGCCGGAGCCGTGTAGCCATCGAGCCGCCGTGGCTGCATCATAAGTGCACTTCGACAGGCGAAGATCTGGACTGTTCGAGGAGGTCACCAAGTCCTCGATCGCTCGCCGCCGTTCCACAAGTGGCTTGCCCGTGATGACCTCGCCGCCCGGCCTGGCAAGCATGTCGAAGAGGATCAGACTGGCAGGCGTCTGCGAACTCAGTTTGCGGATTCTGCTTTGTGCCGGGTGAAGGCGCATCTGCAGCGCCTCGAAGGAAAGCTCACCGTCAACCTCAATGACAATCTCGCCGTCGAGGACGAAATGCCCGCGCTTGAGGTCACGCAAAATGTCCGTGATTTCTGGAAAATAGCGGCCGAGCGGCTTGCCGGATTTGGCGCGCAGGTCAACGGTGTCGTCGCTCTTGAAAGCCAGGCAGCGAAACCCGTCCCATTTGGGCTCGTACTGCCAGCGGTTTCCATCCCGGGGGATTTCATCGGCAAGCTTGGCCTCCATCGGAGACGTGTCCAGCGGGAGCGGGAAGGCGTTTATTGGTTCATGCACGGGTAGGCCTCCAAAACCGGCTCAGGAACGGCTCCGGCTTTTTTCAACTTCCAGGACTGGCACCGCGTTCCATCTGACGGTTCATGCCTGGTTCTTCGCGATGGGACATTTTCATTTGCCGCGGAACCCGGATGACGGCTGGCCGCTTTGATGTCATCGGCAGCGCTAACGGAGATGCCCCATCGATCCCTCATTGTGGATAGCTTTTGTCGGAACCGTCATTCTCATGCAGGTGCCGCCAGGTCCCGACAGCATGCTGGTGATGGCCCGCGGCATTGGACAGGGGCGCGACGTGGCGCTGCTCACGGTGCTCGGCATGACGCTGGGCGCCGGACTTGTGCAGCTTCCGCTGATTGCATTCGGCCTGTCCTCGCTTGTCCACGCCTCGCCCCTGGCGTTCAATCTGCTTCGATGGGCCGGGGCGGCCTACATCGTCTGGCTGGGTGTCCGGCTGCTGCTTTCATCCTCGGCAACCATTCCCACGGGTGACCTCAAGGCCCTGCGGCCGCTCGCCGCCGCCCGGGAAGGAATGATCGCCAATCTGAGCAATCCCTGGCCTTTGATGTTCATGGTTGCGTTCCTGCCGCAGTTTGTCGATCCGCACAGGGGCTCCGTCACGTCGCAGCTGGTGCTGCTTGGCGCAACACAGAAGATAACCGGTGTGCTGGTGCTGGGAGCCTATGCCTTGGCATCGGGCGCGGCCGGGGCATGGGTCATGCGGCACCCTCGCGCAAGGCTTTGGCAGCAGCGGCTCACCGGCTGTCTCATCATCGGCCTCGGCTTACGGATGGCGATCGGCGGCGGTACGAGCCGCTGACCAAGCGGATGAACGGGCTGGGCCGAACACTCGACTTTGGCGCCGCGGGATTTTCTTTCGGGGAAAGTTTTGTGCCAAGTCGCCTGAATGACAGGCTCCGACACCCTTCTTCAGTGGAGCGGAGCATTCGCTTGGATGTCCGGCTCCGCCGAAAGAACCCGCATCGGATGAAACGTCGTCGCGGGCCGGGACTGGTCCAGGAACAAAAAGCCTGACCAGAGGTTCGAGCCTCGATCTCAATGCAGCTTGAAACGGCTGCTTCATCGCCGTCCGATTGGAATGTTCGTCATGATTTCTTGCGTGGCCTCGGTAAAGACGCGCCTTCAATGAACAAGCCACCTGACGAGGGCCAAAGGGCAAGCGGGCAAAAAAAGGGCGGCGTCGTTCGGGCTCTCGGGCTTGGTCTGATCACCGGCGCGGCCGATGACGACTGCTCGGCCATCGGTACCTACGCGAGCGCCGGAGCGCGGTTCGGGCCTGACCTGCTGTGGACGGCACCTGTCACGCTGCCGATGATGTATGTCGTCGTCTATCTTTCATCCAAGCTTGGCCAGGTTTCGGGTCGCGGGCTTTTCAAGGTCATATCGGACTTCTATCCGCGTTGGCTGCTATGGTCCGTGCTGGTGGGCGTGCTGATTGGCAACACGATCGAGGCAGCCGCAGATCTTGGCGCCATGTCGGCGGCCATCGTGCTGTTCGTTCCTCTGCCTGCTCCCTTGGTCGTCATTGCCGTTGCGGTCGTCATTTTTGCCCTGCAGGTGTTCGGATCGTATAAATTGATCCGAAATGTGTTCCGGTGGCTGGCTCTGGCTCTGCTTGCCTATGTGGTCTCCGCGGTGCTTGCCAAACCGGATGCAGCCTCTGTCCTGCGCGGCACGCTGTTGCCAAAAATCGAATTCAGCCGCGAATACCTGTCCATCCTCGTCGCCATCATCGGGACCACGCTCTCCGCATACCTTTACACGTGGCAGTCCAATCAGGAGGTGGAGGAGGAGATAGCCAAGGGTCGAACGAGCCTCGAAGAGCGCAAAGGCGCCACGGAGAGCGAACTGCGCCGATCCCGCCGCGACATCCTGATCGGCATGACGTTCTCCAATCTGATCATGTATTTCATCATTCTTTCGACAGGTTCGACGCTCTACAAGGCCGGGCAGACGCAGATCGAGACAGCGGCGCAGGCGGCCGAAGCGCTGCGGCCGCTTGCCGGCGACGCTGCCAGCATTCTGTTTGCGGTCGGTGTAATTGGCGTTGGCTTTCTGGCCGTGCCGATCATGACCGCTGGCGCCGCTTTCGATTTCGCTCAGGCGATGGGATGGAAGAATAGCCTGCATGCCAAACCCCGCCAGGCTCCCAAATTCTACATCGTGATTGGGATCATAACGCTGGTGGCGGTGGGTCTCAATTTCTTCGGCTTCAACCCTATGAAAGCCCTGGTCTGGTCGGGCGTCGTGCAAGGATTTTCAACGCCACCTCTGCTGCTTCTCATCCTGATCATGACCAACAATCGCAAGATCATGGGCGACAAGGTCAACAGCATAAGCACGAACATCCTGGGCGGCGTGACGACCCTGGCGATCTTTGCGGCGTCGGCGGGACTGGTGGCAAGCTGGTTCCTGTAGCTCGCCGGGCGGGAAGGATGTTCAGGCGCAGTGGAACATCGGCGGTCAAATGTCGTTGAGACGCTTGTGGGAGAAAGGAGGTTGTCCATGTCAAAGTTGCAGGCCGCCACTCCGGATCGTCTAAGACAACTCAGGCTTGAAGCTTCAGCACATTTTGCTCCGTTGATGCTGAACGAAGCCCTGTTGCGCCTTTCCCATGCCTGCGGAGGCGACAGCCTCGACCGCTTCGAGAAAGCCATGGTTGATCAGATCGAGGCGGCAGAGGACGATCGCGCCGATTTCGAAACGATCAAGGAATTCGCGATCGAGCAACTTTACGCCCTGGTCCGGAACGCCAACGATTCGCCAGAGAGGAAACAGCCGCTTGAGAAGATAGACACACGCAGAACGCCCGGCCGTTCCGAAGAACCACGCACGCTCGAGGACCAACTGCAGGCGGGATTGGAGGATTCCTTTCCGGCGAGCGATCCGCCCTCAGTGGTGTCCACGACCATTTCAGGCGGAGCAAAGAAGCTGGTCGGGACCGATGAGGTCCTGGAAAAGCAGCGGCAAGCGTCCAGCAAGGAAGATCGCTCGTAGATCGGGGTGCGGACTGGGTTGGCGGCAAACCAAAGCCTGCGGACATGCCAGCGGAAAACAGCTGACGTCATCGCATCAAAGCTTGACAGCCGCCTCCCGCGCCCAGAGCCGCAGCTTCCGGCATGACCGCACAAATGCAGTTACCGAAGCTGCCGAATCCAGCCGCGTCAGCCCCTCATCGGCATCGGGAGCGACGCCTGCTTTGGCCAGGAGCGGCTCGGCCCCCGGGGTGAAGCCGATGAACTTGCAGTGCGCAAACGCATCAGACACGAAATCCTTCGCAGCGGCCTCCTTGACCAGCAACTCGGCGCCCGCCTCGGAGAGGAGCAGCACCACCGCGTCGAACAATACGGACGGACCGCCGTCGATCATGTGCCTTGCCTCGATGTGGGTGCCGTCGGCGGCTTCGACGCCACCCACCTTGGGCGCAACCACCTCCATCACCGCGCCTTCCGCTTCGATGGCGGAACGAAGTTCCTCGAACAGCGCGACATCGGCTCCATCGCTGAGCATGACACCGACTTTGCGGCCTTCGAAACTATTGGGTCCATTTTGGATGATGCTGAGCGCCGGCGACGGCGGCAAGTCATCGCGCGGCGGAACGGCGGCTTCGGCAGGTTCGGGCAGGTCACGGATGCCGAGCTTATCGGCGACCGTGGTCGCCAGCGTTTCATCGATGTTCAACAAATGCGAAACCATGCGCTCGCGGATTGCCGGCGCCTGGACCTTGCTCAGTTCAAACGTCAGCGCCATCGCGATGTGACGCTGCTCCGGTGGTGTCTGGCTGTTGAAGAATTGCCGGGCCTGGCTGTAGTGATCGGCGAAGCTCTCCGCGCGCAGACGTACTTTCTGCCCTTGTTCGGCATCGGCGAAAGAACGGAAGCCACGCTGCGGATCCTCGCGCGGTCCCAGTCCCCATGAGTTCGGCTCATAGTTGGCACGACCGGCCGGGTTGCGCATGGCCATGTGCCCGTCCTGTTGAAAATGGGCGAACGGGCACTTCGGCGCGTTGATCGGCAGATGGGTAAAGTTCGGGCTGCCCAGCCGTTTCAATTGGGTATCGAGATAAGAGAAGTTGCGGCCTTGCAGTAGCGGATCGTTGGAGAAATCGATTCCGGGCGGCACATTCTGCGTCATGAACGCCACCTGCTCGGTCTCGGCGAAGAAATTGTCCGGCATCCGGTCGAGCACCAGCCGACCGACCGGAATTGGTTCGAGGACCTCTTCGGGAATGATCTTCGTTGCATCCAGGATATCGAAGTCGAAACTGTCGGCAAATGCCTGATCGAACAGTTGCACCGTCAACTCCCATTCCGGGAAATTGCCGGCCTGTATGGCCTCCCACAAATCGCGGCGATGGAAGTCGGGATCGGCACCATTGATCTTGACCGCCTCGTTCCAGACCACCGATTGCATGCCGAGCTTCGGTTTCCAGATGAATTTGACGAAGGTGGATTCGTCCTTCGCGTTGACGAGGCGGAACGTGTGCACACCAAAGCCTTGCATGAAGCGGAAGGAACGCGGGATCGCGCGATCCGACATGATCCACATCACCATGTGCATTGATTCCGGCATCAGGCTGATGAAGTCCCAGAAATTGTCGTGCGCCGTCTGTGCCTGCGGAAAGGCACGGTCGGGCTCCTGTTTGGCGGCGTGGATCAGATCGGGAAACTTGATGGCGTCCTGGATGAAGAAGACCGGGATGTTGTTGCCGACGAGATCCCAATTGCCCTCCTTGGTGTAGAGCTTGACCGCGAAGCCGCGCACGTCGCGGGCGAGATCGAACGAACCCTTGTTGCCGGCAACCGTCGAGAAACGAACGAATGCCGGCGTCTTTTCACCAGCTCGCTGGAAAATGTCGGCACGTGTGTATTTGGCAAGTGACTCGTAGGTCTCGAAAAAACCATGCGCGCCATAGCCGCGGGCATGAACGACCCTTTCCGGGATGCGTTCGTGGTCGAAGTGGAAAATCTTCTCGCGAAAGTGAAAGTCTTCGATCAGCGATGGTCCGCGCTCACCGATCCGCAATGTGTTTTGGTCGTCGGAGACAGGCGTTCCGAGCGCCGTCGTAAGGGCAGGCGTGTCGTCCCCCGCGATCTGGTGCAACTCGCCGCCATTTCCGCGCGCGCTATTCTGATCCAGTCCACTTGCCGATTGGCGAGCGGAGGGGCGAGCGGATTTGGCCATGACAGATCCTCGATCGATACCGGAAGGTTGAAGTGGTCAAGCCATCAAACTGCCGGTGAGCAGCTTTGTTCCCGTAAAAAATGGACGCTGGAGACACCGCTGTCGGAGGAGCCGGGACTGCTGCGGCGATGGTGCGCGCCGATCGGATGACAGATATCTCCGCCTGCGCACAATTCATGAAGAGTTGTCTCCGGCACGAGGAACGAACCAAACTTCCATGCATTTAGCTGGGGCTGCGTTCACACACTCTTTCTTCTGGGAGCTGGACCATTGTCATCCGGAGGCTGCCTTTTGGCCGACCAGGAAACCAATGAAGTTTCCATCGTTGACCTGATACCTGCCCTGCGGGCATTCGCGCGCACCTTCTGCCGCGTCCCCGACGACGCTGACGATCTCGTGCAGGAGACACTGACCAAGGGTCTCGCCAACATCGACAAGTTCGAACCCGGTACGCGCATGAAGTCGTGGCTCTTCACCATCATGCGCAACACTTACTATACCCGGGTCAAGATCGCTGCCCGGGAGGCGCCCGGCCTGCTCGATTGCGCGTCTTCGAGACCAATTTCGGAAGCCACCCAGGAATGGACCGTTCAGAGCAAGGAAGTTCACGGCGCCATTCAAAGGCTGCCTGAACACCAACGCGAGGTCCTGATGCTGATCGGCGTTTTGGGAGTGAGCTACGAGGAAACCGCCGACATATGCGGTTGCGCGGTCGGAACGGTCAAAAGCCGCCTGAACCGTGCGCGCGCCAACATCCTTGAATTCCTGGGGGAGAGTTCGCTGCAGACATTGATAGAAAGACGAAACCAGCTGTCGGATGGTCAGCTCGATGTCGAGGTCGACGGCCGCAGATAGTCAGTTCTTCACGTCGCGCCGACGTTTCTCGACGAGCGCGTTCTGCAATTCGATCGCCAGCTTGGTCAGGCGGTCTGGAATTTTTTCCTGCTCTATGGCGGCCAGCAGGGAAGCAATCTCCTGATCCACAGCCATCTCGACATGCGGATCCGGGGTATCGTCGCTCGAACGAGACATCACATTCTCTTGATAGCGGGTCCCTTGATCCTAGTGTGGTGATAAGCGCCTGGCATTACAAGGCGGTGTCAACCGCCAAGAAGCTCACCAGCGGCCCCTTGCACAGGTTTATTTCCTTGCTGCTCCTTCGTCGTCCCGGTCCTTCGTCGTCCCGGTCCTTCGTCGTCCCGGGCCATGGACGCGCGGCGGTGGCGTTCAATCCCTAGGCAATCGGTCAGCGGCGTGATCCTGATATTGATCGGGCTTGATCCGATTGCCGTCCAGCCCGCGCTCCTGGCCATGCTGCTTCTTGTTGCGATTCGACAAGACCGCGTTTTCTTCGATCTCGTCCTTCTCCGGGGAGGTCACCGCGCCGGCGCCGGCACTCTTGCCTGGCTGCTGCGGCCGAAATGTTTTTTACCGCCGGATGCCATGATATCCTCCTTCGAATCGGGGACACTCGTCGGTGCCCGTTGTTCGACGTCCGAACTGGCATCGCGCTGTAATGTTCCGCTTCACCCAGCGAGCAGAAAGGCGTCGCCATCCCACGACCGAAACGGCTTCTCGCCGTCGATGAGGACCCGCAATTGATGAGCTTGCGCCAGACGGCCGATATCATCGCGGTCTGAGAGAAGTGATCCGCGATAGGAATAGTTCAGCAAGGCGAGCCAGCCCGGCCGTTTCAGAACGCGCGCAATTTCGTCGAAATGCCGATCAGCCATGCCGGCCAGAACCAGATAGGGAAAGCTGTCCACCGCCAGCACGCAATCGAAACTGGCGTCGGCGAATTCGGACAGATCGAGACCGGAGGTTTGTCGCAACTCGACATTGCCGAGTGCGGCGCATTGCTCGGAGGCGATGGAGATCATCCGCGGCGATATGTCGATGCCGACCATCCACTTGAAGGATTTGCACCGCGCGCGCTCGAAACTGCCGATGCCGCATCCGATGTCGAGAATGCTCCGTTCCCTTCCGGTGAATTCTCGCGCCTCCAGCCATGCGACGATTTCGTTGGTCGTGACTGTGAGCCTTGCCTCATCGCCGAGGGATGCCAGTTGGACACTCGCGGCTCCCGAAATCGCTGCCGCGGCATCGAAGCTGGAGGCCAGCCGCATGACGACAGCGACATTCGTCTCGCCCTCATCGCGCTCATGCCGAACGGCGCCACCCGTTGCCCGCAACATGGCGAAGACGTCTGGTTTGCAGCGCAGCAGTCCGGCGACCTTTCGCAGCCTTGCTGCGTCGCCGGCATCCGCCGGCTGGACCTTCAGCACGACCTCCGCCAATTCCGCCGCTCCAATTGTGGGCGGCAGGTGGAGCGCCAGCCTGACGAGAACACCTTCGGCGCAAATGCCATCGGCCATGCAGTCTTCAACCGCCAGCCTGACCGATGTCGTGCGCCGGGCGGCTTTCGGTGCGGTTACACTCATGCATCAACTCCGCGTCCAGACCCTGCGCATCGTCCACCTGTCGACGGCGCCCCAGCCATATTTATAGGCCTCCTGGCCGCGCAGAAAATCGAACTCGCGCGCATCTTCGCGGATCGCTTCCGCGATTGCGTGGCCAATCAGGATCGCACCTGGACTCTCCTCGGCATAAGCAGGGTCGAAGCCACCGAGATAAGCATAGGCACGGCCGCGGTGGTGAAATCCGTAATAGGCGCCGACGGTTCCGCCATCGATCGCGAACAGCCAGCATCGCACCAGACCGTGAGCGTCGAGCAAGGGAAGTGAGAGCCGATGGAATTGCTCGACGGCGGCGTTGGCCAACACACCGCCTCCTTGTTCGGCCCAGCGCATATTGTGCAGGCGGATCAATTGATCGAGGAAAGTTTGCGGACTGCCGCTTGCCGACAACAGCGCGATCCGGCCGCATCTTGATGCGGCTTGACGCGCCCGAC
>NZ_RZPQ01000160.1:0-9282 GCF_003999135.1 Mesorhizobium sp. M7A.F.Ca.CA.004.06.1.1
GTCCGGCGCGCAGCGACTGGCCCGAGAACAGCAGCGCCCGTTACCCTTCCGGGAGATCGGAGGGGACGCCGGCGGCGATCGTCACCTGCTTGACCAGGCGGGCGACGTGCTTGTCGGAGAGCCGTTCGACGTCGACGGTCTTGTTGTCCTTGAAGATGCGGCGGAACAGGGGTCCACGTGCGATGCGGCCAAAGCGGATCCAGCTCTCGAGCGCGACTACGGGGTAGGTGTGGTCGCTGGAGCCGCGGCCGACCTCGACCTCGCGCCAGCCGGTCTTGCCGCGCAGGGTGACCAGCAGCCCTTGCCGTCAAAAATCTTCGATCCAGCCGGCGCCATCGCTGTTGTCGTCGCGCATGACGTCGAGACCGACGATCTCGGAGCGCCGCAGGCCGCCGCCACAGCCCAGGAGCAAAATAGCGCGGTCGCGCAGGCCCTGAGGTCGTGGCCGAGGGTGGCGATCATCGCCAGCAGATCGTCGCCAGGACCGCCTCTTTTTGCCGCGGTGGCTTTTGCGTGCTTGCGCGGCGAATGCCGGCAAGAACCGTATAGATATGCCGCTCCGCGCGGTCCAACGGCCGGCCGCGCTGGGTAAAGTTCCAGGCGAGGCCGGAAAGCCGCCGCTCGATGGTCGCAACCGAAAGGGCAGGGGCGCCACGCTTCGGATCGCCGGCGGCGGTGCCCAAGGCACAGGCGCTGATATTGAGCCTGATCACCTTCGAGCCCGGAGGCAGGGGATCGAAGCCAGCGCGCCGGCACCAGGAGGAAAAATGCCGCCAATCCTTGGGGTAGGCGTCGCGCGTGTTCTCCGAGGTGGCGTTGTAGCCCCTCGCGGTCTCGACCAGTTCCTGGACATGCGCCGGGACTCTTTGAGCCGGGTCTCCATCTCCTTGTAGAGCTTGTCAAGCTCGCCATCGACTGGCTTCAGGTCGTCGATTGAACATTGCGTCATCATAGGCTTTGTGCCTTGTTGTAGCAGGCATCGTCCGTTCGCGCGGCGGACACAGACATCACCGTCGCTGAGCCGAGAACGACGGTAAAAGAAAATGCACTCACTGACTTCATAACCAATCTCTTTTGCGGGTGATTTAGAAACGGACGCCGAGCTTGGCGCTGAACCCGTGTGTCTGGGCATCCGAGGCGATCTGTCCCTGATAGGCGATGCCGAACGTCGCGTTCTCGGTGATGTTTACGTCCAGCCCAGCTTCGAGCAGAGCTGCGTTCTTTGCGATCGGCACGCCCTTGATGGCGAAGGAGGAACCGCCAGCAAAGGCAAGAGCGGTATCCGGCCTGACGTCGCCGAAGGCGTGGCGCCAGCCAAGACCGCCGCGCGCGGTAGCAGTCACGGTGCCGAGGGTCAGTACCGTCGACGCACGCAGACCTAGCGTGGTAAACGCCGTGTCGCTCGAGCGATCCCCGCTCGACAAGGCGGCTGCGCCGCCATTCTCGGTGAAGCCATCGGCGTCAAAATTCACATAAGCGAGATTAGCGTAGGGCTCGAAGGAAGCCCAAGCCGTATTGATACGGTAGCCGAGCTCGCCAAAGGCCTGGAACGTGCCGGCGTCGTAATCGGCCGAAAGGCTGTCGGCGAAGCCTGAAAAGACCACGGACCTGCCGGTCTCGATGCTGTGCCAGGTATAGGCAAGGCCGGAACGAAAACCGAGATTGCCGTTCTGCGTGCCGGCAAAAAGACCGAGATGGTAATTCTCGCTCGAGCCCGACGACGCGCGATTGTCCGCCTCCAAGGAGGTATGGCTGTAGCCGCTGATGAGGCCGAGCCGCCAGCTTTCGCCGACAGCCGCGTCACCGCCAGCCAGAAAGCCGCCTGTCGAGTGATCGAGACCGGCGGCATTGCCGTCGCTGTCGAGATGACCCCAGGCGCCGAAGCCACGGCCCCATACGGCGAAATTCTCACTCGTTGCCGGGGCCAGTTCCAGACCACCCAGCCCATAAGTCATCACCGGAACGCTGGAGGCACCGACGCCGTCGAACGCCGCACGGATCCGTTCGCTCGCGGCATCGCGTACAGAATGACTGTCCTCGATGAGGCCGCTATGAATGGAAGCATGAACCTCGCCTGATAGCATATCGAAAGCGTTGCGGGCTTCCGGCGCCGTCAGGAACAGGATGTTGTCCTGGATCGGATTACCGCTTCCAAGCGCCTGAGCCGCTGCGGCGACCGAGCGTTGATTGAAGGTGCTGGCAACATCGGCAAACGCCGTCGATGTGCGGCTGATATCGAGATAGACATTGTTGGCATCGTAGACGAGCTGGAAATCGACGAAGGGCGTCGCGTCTGTCGCCAGAGCCCCCGTCAGCCCGCCATAGGTGCCGCTTACGCCGCCTGCTGCGGAGAGCAGAGTATATCGGGCATCGACCGATAGCGTTCCCTGCCGCAGCAGCTCGATCTGCGCGCCGCTGTCGATCGCCGCTACTCCGCCAACATCGATGAGATCGGACGACCTTGCGAGGTCGACCTGATAGATCGATCCGGACTGCTGCGCGAAATCGCCCGTGACAGTCAGTGTGGTGACGATCCTGCTCGGATCGGTCGCACTGCCAGGAGCGACCGTGCCGCCCTCGGAAATGGTGACCGCACCGTAGGTGCCGCCGCCTGCGACGACACCGCCGCTGTTTGCGATAGCCGTGCCCCCGATCTGCCCGTCATTCCCGAGAAAGCCGGACGTGGTCGCATCATGGGAAAGCACACCTGTATCGGCAAGCAGCAATCCCGCGCCGGAACCGACCGTCGTCATGCCGGAAAAATTGTTCTTTCCGCTCAGCGTTTGCACGCCACCGGCAACGAATAGTTTGCCGCCCATATTATTGTTATCAACGTCGAGGTCGTTGATGCTGCCGGCGAACGTGTCGTTCGAATCCGTTAGCACCAGGGTACGCTTGCCCAGCTCGACCGTTCCGCTGCCACTCAGGCTACGAATACGGGCATCGTTGTAGGCGTCGGAGATTCCCCAATAGTCGCTGCCATTTCCATGTTCGGAGATATCGAACGTGCCGTCTGCAACGACTTTCGCTGACCGTTGGATGTTGCCGAGCCCCGCAAGCGAGAGATAGGCATCCTGAGCAATATTCGTCTCGCCGGTGTAGGTGTTGACATTCGTCATCCGGACCACCGTCTTTGTATCAAGCGTCAGCGATCCGGAGCCGGAGACGACACCCGCTATGCCGAACCCGCCCTCATTCCCCATGCTCGTCGTTATCCTGCTCAGACCGGTCCCTTCGGGTGCGGATGAATCGGTAGAGAAGTTGCTGGCAGTGACGAAATGTGACGTATAAGCGGTATACTTCTTCTCCAGATCGAAAATGACCGATCTGTTTTTGAAGAAGTCAAGACCGGCAACAAAACTGGTCTGGTCATTGGGTTGTTCCGTCGTGCCGCTGGTGTAGGTGAAGTCGATATTGTCCAGCCTTACCGGATCGCCATCCGTTCCTGCGATTGTAACGCTCGGGATGTTGCCCGATGCGCTTACGATCTCGCGTTGCTCATTTCTCCGAACATTTTTAAGTTTGACGCCCGCATCCTGAAATTGCTTCAGCATCGCATCACTGATCTCCAGACTGCCACCGCCCGGTGTGCCGGTGTCGAGCAATACCGCGGTCTTGTTGGGGTCGGTGATTGGTGGGGCTCCATCCTTAACCGTGTACTGCAGATTGTAGCTGCCTTCGTATTCGGTCGAGGCATTGGCGCCAGAGCCAGGAAAATTCTGATAAGAATCCTGATCTTTTTCCTCGGGTTCTCCCCATGGCATGGCATTAGTATATTGGGCCCGGAGGCTTGGATTGAGGTTGACAATCGTGCAGGGGGAACAGCCAGGCGTTTGGTCGCTCTCGGAATCCGGATTCACATTGGCGGAGACCACGTAGCCAGACCTGGTGACACTGCCCATCATGCCCCAGACACTTGTCTTGCCAAGAAAATCGCCGGCCCCGAATGTACCTGCGAAATCGCCGCCTTCGTCTGCCATCTTGCCAGCGGTCATTTTCGCCCGCTGCTCCTTATCGGCGTGATAAGGTTCTTGGAGATCCTGACCATACATATCTTTAAGTCCATCCGTCACGGATCCCGGCGTGCACTTAAGATTGTTGTCCTTGCAATACGCATGGGTATAGACAAAATCGAGAATGCGAGCAGCCCGGTATTTCTTATCGCTTACAGACGGCCCGTCGATTGTTATCTTTTGATCTGGATCGACATATGTAAATTTATCAATTTCCCCGTTCTGAAGCTTATTACCATACGTTCCGTCCCCGTACGTATATACGTAAGGCGTGTCGGCAATCGGGCGGACCCCGGTCACCTCTGACCCGATCTGCGTGTTGAGCTGGTCCGAGCCCGTGTCGAATACGTATCGCTGCGCGTTGCCATTGTTGATCTTGGCCCAGATGCCCAGGCGGTCATGGCCTTCCCCGACATACTCCAGCGGGATCGAAATCGGGTCGTCGGCCAACGCTTCTCCAGTTGGAAATGCTACCAGACCCACCCCGAGAGACACAGCCGGCAGGAATACCGTCGTCATCGCGGTGGTTGCCGCCAGAAAGTTCTTTGTCCCGAAACAAGCCTGCATACCTGGTCCTCGAAAAAGTCTCGCAAACTGATTGATCATTGGAACGGCCTCCTGAATTGTTTAACGAGACCCTTTATGGCGGCCCTGGCTGACAACAGCCTGAAAGCTGCAAGCGGCATGCGAAAATGGGGCGATCCTGAATGACGACAGATGCTGTCAACACTGGAAGAGTGCTCGGCCTGAAAGCTGAGCACGCTTTATGCTCAGGCTGCTGACAAGGCCAAAGCAGCGTAAGTGCGGAGTGAAATCCAAGGTCCACATGGGTCGTCGCTCTTCCCGTGCGCCTGGGAAGGCGCCGGCCCGGCCAAGCTTTCCCAGATCGTCCGGATGGCGCACAAGATACCGGTTCAGGTCGATCGAGATGGAGGCCGAGGCGTATGCCAAGGCGGTCGACTGCCTGACGAAAGATCAGAATGCGTCGCTGGCGCTCTACGATTTCCGCCGGCAGCGAGCTCAGTCTCCTGCCGGGCATCCGTGTTTACTGGCGACGAGACACAAGATGTGCCCAAATTGCCACCAGACCGTCACCTGCGATGAGTTTCGGCAACTGATTTTGTCCTTTCAATCGTCGCCACTTCCTGGCCGCGGCCAACATGGGCCACTCGAAGGCAGCAGACTGGCGGCTATATGGACGGGCTGTGAGCCCGAACCGGAGACATTGGCGAAATCTACGATCTCTATAGCAACGTCAAGGAGAAGCGCGAGGTGTTGCAGATGTGGTCAAATCACATCGAATGGCTGATCAAGCAGGCTGCGGATGACGCTCTGGCGGCGTAGCTGCTGGCATGGGCGGAAGATGCGGCGCAACAATCGTCAGAGCCTCATCGAATTGGAGATCATGCTTGACCAGCAAATGCGCGGCCAATGCTTCGATGGCCGACCAGTGATCGAGTACTAGCCGGGCCGTGCGATCTTCGATCCGCCTCCAACGGGGGCGGCGCGGCATCAGGAACCGCAACTCACCATAGATTCGCTTGGCATCCGCGTAGTCGCTGCTCCCCTCATTCCCATCGGACGCATTCATCGCCATATCGCGCGGGTCCAGATAGCCTTCGAATGCGGATTCTGCAAAAGGACCTGCCAGACACGCAACTATCACTTGGATCGCTTCATCGCGTTGGAAATGTCGATCCATATCGTTCTCGAAAATCGGCTTTCGCTCCGAGGTGAATCCTTGCGCTGAATAGAAAACCGTGCCTTCGACAAAACCACCGCACTCTCCGTCACCGGCGTCGGGGTAAATACTAACACTTGAGAAAGCAGGGAGTTCACGGTCGTCGTCGAACATCTGACGGTGCAAAACGATGGCGGCCACCGCGTGCCCGGCTTCGTGATGCGCCACAGACGGGAGAAGATATTGGGAGGCTACATTCATGCGGTGCGGCTCTCAGATCTAGTTTCCATCCAAGCCCTGATATCGGATTCAAGCCATGCGACTCGGCCGGGGGAGATGCGACGCCGCTTAGGGAACAGGCCTGCCTTCAGAGTCGCGCGGTCGCGCTCGAACTGCGTTCCACTGAAGTGCTTCAGGGTCTTTGCCGACTGGCCGGCGGCCCAGGCAAGTGCCCGCTCGCCTTCCACATCTTCAAGCCAAAGATAGAGATCGTCGTCGGGAGCATCCAGCGTTGGACGGACATCAAATGCGTTCATGTCCGGACAGCCTTCAGAAAGAAGGGATAGAGGCTTCCGTTTGATCGGGAACGCTTAGTGTTGGTAGCGGCGCCGACATGTTCGAAAAGCGTGATCATTGATGAGTTCTTCCAGTCGGTGCGGCATCGCAGTGCTTTTGCGCATAGGACCGCAATTCACGTGCCAACTGGGAAAATCGTTTCGGAACAATGCGATCGCTCTGGCAGCGTTGTGTCAGATGTCCGACATCGTCGAGAATCCGACAACGAGTGCTCCTCCTAATCACCGGATCAACCTCCGGCGCCAGGCGGTGACACCGCATTCCTCTGTCTTTCCAGGAGACGGCGTGGACATCAATGCCGTTCCTCACCGAACCCGCCTCCTAGCCCTTCGCCTGTGTAGCATACGTCACGGCCGCCCCCCGGTTTGGCTTCAACCTGGGATTACGGCGTCCTCTTTCGCAGAGAAGATCGGGTTGTTCGTGGCGCGCGCAGCGGAGCCGAAGGAGCTTTTTCTGGGTTGCGGATACTGGCATGTCGATATTACGACCGTGTGTCCTTCGAGAAGCTTGGTGGCTTCTTCAACCAGAATCTCGCCGGGGAGATCGAATCGTTATCTGCGCCGCAAAGTGCGGCCGGTGAGCGGCGTGGCCCTGCGTTCCAGTTGGCCACGGTCCTCGCTGGGACGAGCAAGTAAATGGCTTGCGCAGCAACGGTGCGATCACACCTGGAGCACGGCGTCATCAGGAAAGCGCCATCCTTGTGCGCCCACGACACCCTGGTCGCCATCGGCCGCATCGCGGGGGGGCAATGTGGGCGATAACCATTCATTGATCTGGGCGATTGAGGGTTCTGCCGGGGCGCTATTGCTGCTCGGTAGGGCTGCGGGCTGGCGAGTCTACCAAGGCGAGCAACGACAGGCGAGACGGCAGACATTACGTGACGGAACTTGATATTGCAGTGCAGCAAGCGTAGAGCACCCCGCGCTTATCGGAGTGTCGTCCATGGCCCTTACCAATGCTGGTAACGAGGCAGAACCTGTCGAACAATCGAGCCATTCTGAGGTCGAGCAGCACAGCACCAAGGCGCTGATGTTGGGCGCACTAGGTGTCGTTTATGGCGATATAGGCACCCGCCCGATCTATGCATTTCGCGAGGCGTTGCATGCATCAGCGGGTGGCAACGTCGCCAGCCGTGGCGACATCCTCGGCGTACTCTCGCTGATCATCTGGTCCCTGACGATCACCGTGACGATCAAATACATCATGTTCGTGCTCCGCGCCGACAATCGAGGCGAGGGCGGAGTGCTGTCGCTTATGGCGCTGGCGCGCAACAGTTTCCCGACCCGCTCTGCGGTGATCCTCGGCATCGGCATCGGCATCGGCATCGTCGGCGCGGCGCTTTTTTTTGGCGACGCCGTCATTACGCCGGCAATCTCGGTACTGTCGGCGGTCGAAGGTATGAATGTCGTCACGCCGACGTTCCAGCCCTATGTGGTGCCGCTGACACTGGCCATCCTGGCGATCGTGTTTGCGGTACAGCGGTTTGGCACCGGCGGCGTAGGATTGGTGTTCGGACCCGTTACCGCGCTGTGGTTCCTGG
Source organism: Mesorhizobium sp. M7A.F.Ca.CA.004.06.1.1 (assembly GCF_003999135.1). NCBI lineage: Bacteria > Pseudomonadati > Pseudomonadota > Alphaproteobacteria > Hyphomicrobiales > Phyllobacteriaceae > Mesorhizobium > Mesorhizobium sp. M7A.F.Ca.CA.004.06.1.1. The sequence goes on from NZ_RZPQ01000160.1 coordinate 7,811, forward strand.
CCATCGGCCTTTCCGGGCTCAACCACATCATGGACGACCCGGAAATCCTGCTGGCAATCAGCCCGCATTACATCGTGTCGTTCCTGGTCAACTCGCCTGACGTCGCCTTCGTTACGGTTGGTGCAGTCTTCCTCGCCGTCACCGGAGCCGAGGCGCTCTACGCCGACCTCGGCCATTTCGGCCGCAAGCCGATCGTGCTCGCCTGGCTGGCGATCGTGTTCCCTTGTCTGTTGCTCAATTATGTCGGGCAAGGCGCCTTCGTGCTGGCAAATGGCGGCGTTGTCGGTCATCCGTTCTTCGAGATGAACCAGGGCTGGACGCTTATTCCGATGGTCGTGCTTGCCACGGCGGCGACCGTGATCGCCTGCCAGGCGGTGATCTCCGGCGCCTTTTCGCTGACCAGGCAAGCGGTACAGCTCAACATGCTGCCGCGTTTCGTCATCCAGCACACGTCGGAAAAACAGTCGGGCCAGATCTATCTGCCGCGCATCAACCTGATGCTGGCGCTGGTGGTGATGCTGCTGGTGGTCGGCTTCGGCGAATCCAGCCGGCTGGCCTCGGCCTACGGTATTTCGGTGACCGGCAATATGCTGGTGACGAACATACTGCTTTTTGTTGTGATGACGCGCATCTGGAAATGGCCGCTCGGCGTCGCGATAGCCTTAATGGCGGTGTTCGTCTTCATCGATACCGGCTTCTTTGCAGCTAACATCGTCAAGGTATTCGAAGGCGGCTGGGCCTCGCTTGCCATTGCCGCAGTGATCGTGATGACCATGTGGACTTGGATAAGAGGCAGCAGGTATCTATTTGACAAGACGCGCAGGAACCAGATTCCGCTCGATTTCCTTGCGGGCAATCTGTTGAAGAAGAAACCGCAGCTGGTGTCCGGTACGGCCGTGTTCCTGACCAGCGATCCCGCCAGTGCGCCGACCGCGTTGATGCACAGCCTGAAGCACTACAAGGCGCTGCACGAACAGAACGTCATCCTCTCTGTGGTGACGGCGCAGCAGCCCGTGGTGCCCGACAGCGAGCGGATCAAGATGGAAACAATCAATGAGCTGTTCATGCGGGTGACACTGACCTTCGGCTACATGGAACAGCCTAACATCCCGCGTGCGCTGGCGATCTGCCGCAAGCAGGGTTGGAAGTTCGACATCATGACGACGTCCTTCTTCCTGTCGCGTCGCTCGCTCAAGGCGTCACCCAACTCCGGCATGCCGGTGTGGCAGGACAAGCTGTTCATCGGCTTGGCGCGCACGGCCGCCGACGCGACGGAGTATTTCCAGATCCCGACCGGACGTGTGGTCGAGATCGGAACGCAAGTGGCCGTTTAGGTATGCCCGGTTAAGCAGAATCAATTGGCATTTCGCGAGCCGGTGAATGCCTGACCGGGCGGAGGCCACGATGCTTGCGCCAAACTGGGGTCCGGTTCCAGGCCTGAAGCTTCCGGCCCCGAAAGCCGTCCTTTACGC
>NZ_RZPQ01000161.1:0-9237 GCF_003999135.1 Mesorhizobium sp. M7A.F.Ca.CA.004.06.1.1
GGCATTGCCTGTGCCGCATCGGCAGGCTTGGCGGCTTCAGCCGGTGCGGGCGCCGGCGTGGCCGGCGCTGCTTCGGCTGGCTTGGCCGGATCGGTTGCCGGGGCCGCAGGCGCCGCGGCGACGGTCGCGGCTATTTCGGTGATGCGGCCGTCGAGCTTCGGCGTGTAGGGCCGGTGGGCGCCGAGGTAGTCGGCAACCACCTGTTCGAGGCCGGGGCCGTAATCATAGGCGTTCTTGGCCTTGTCGGCGAAGACCTTGTAGCCGTCGCCGCCCTGGCGGACATAGTTGTTGGTTGCGACCAGATAGTCCTTGTCAGGCTTGATCGGCGTCCAGGCGCCGCCCTCCATGACCTCCACCGATTTGACGCGGCCGGCATTGGGCGCGACGGATTTGTCGAAGGAATACTTCAGGCCGGCGACCTGCGGGAAGCGCCCGGCGCCGTCCTCGACCTGGCTGAGGCCGCCCTCGAGGCCGGCCACCAGATCCTTGCCCGAAATCTGGAACGTCGCCAGCGTGTTCTGGAACGGCAGCACGGTCAGCACCTCGCCCATGGTGACGGTGCCCTTGTCGATCGAGGCGCGCAGGCCGCCGCCATTGGAGATGACGATCTCGACGCCCTGTCCCTTGACGCGGTCGAGGATGGCGTCGGAGACGAGATTGCCCATCGCGCATTCGCGGGTGCGGCAGCTCTCGCGACTGCCGTCGATGACGTCGGTGGTTTCCGCCACTTCCTTGTTCTTCAACGCCTCGATCGGCGCCCCAAGCTCCTTGATGCGGGCGAGCACGGCCGGGTCGGGGGTGATCGACTTGTCGAGATAGATCGGGTCGCCGCTGGCCGATTTGACGACGCCATTGTCGTCGAACACCACCTTGAACTCGCCGAGATATTTCGAGTAGGACGCCGCCTGCACCACCGGCACCTTGTAGCCGTCCGGATTGTCGACCATCGTCGGGTAGGGGCCTTCCGCCTTCGGATCGGTGTTCGACAGCAGCGAATGGCTGTGACCGCCGACGACGACATCGATGCCCGGGATCTTGGCAATGACGTCGCGCTCGCGCCTGTAGCCGATATGGGTCACGGCGATGATCTTGTTGACGCCTTCGCCCTTGAGCTTCTCGACTTCGGCGGTGATCGACTTGACGTCATCCTCTATTGCGACGTTGGGTCCGGGGGAAGCGAGGTCCGGCGTGTCGTTGGTGATCGCGCCGATGATGCCGATCTTCTGGCCGCCGACCTCGACGACAACAGATGGCTTGACTCGGTCGCCGAGCTTGGATTGCGCGTTGGCCTTCACATTGGCGCCGAGCACCGGGAACTTGATCATGTCGAGGAACGGCGCCAGGGCCGCCTCGCCGTCGTCGAATTCATGGTTGCCAAGGGCCATGGCATCGAACTTCATGTCGTTGAGGAATTCGCCTTCGACCTTGCCCTTGTAGGTCGTGTAGAACAGCGAGCCCTGGAAATTGTCGCCTGCGCTGAGCAGCAGCACGTTCTGGCCTTGCAGCTTCTTGCGCTCCTGGGCGATCGCGGTGATCAGCCGGCCCGCGCCACCGATGCACTCGCCCTTGGTTTCCTCGTCCGCCGAGCAGGTCGATTCATATTTGTTGTTGCCTTCGATGCGGCTGTGCCAGTCGTTGATATGCAGGATGTTCAGCGTGTAGTCGGCAAAGGACGCGCCGGCCGACAGACCGAGTGCTGAGGCTGACAGGGCTGCAATGGCGGCAAGTTTCTTCATCTTCGTCTCCCGGAAAGCCGATCAGAGGCCACTAGCGCTCTTGCTTGACTGGAACATAACAGCCGGCGCTTCGGCCATGTTCCCATCGCGTTCCGGATGACGCAAGCGGAATCCGGGACCCCTTTGCCGGCATAAAAAAGGACGGCGGCCAACCGGCCGCCGTCCTTGGAAACGAATGGTCGCGGGCTCAGACGCGCCTTGTCAGCACGAAATTCTGACCGCTGGAACTCGTGCAGTTGAGCTGGCTTGTCGACACCATCAGGCAGTTGAAGCTGACCGCGGTCTGGCGGATCAGCGAGGTGCCGTTGATCTGCACCGATGTGGCGCCGGTCATCGTGTAGCTGCCGTCGGCAAGCTTCTGGCCGGTGTCGGTGGCCACGGTCGTGAAGGTACCGCCGGCGAAGGTCGACAGGCCGGTGCCCTTGGCGTCGATCCAGGAGCCCTCGACGCTTTTGGGCGCCGCTGCCATCGGCGGTTCATCAGGGCCGCTGGTCGCACGGGCGGCGAGCATCGTCGCAATGGCACCCGCCACGCTCATCGAAAGAATTTTGCGCGCAATGATCATATGAAAATCCTCTCCTCTCGCATCGGCCCGAAAACCGGAATCGATTTTCGACAAGCACGAGGCGTGCATCCAAGTTTCCAGAGCGACATGCGTCCAGATGAATGCGTGTCGTTGTGGTCCGCATCCCTTCAATCGCCCGATTTCCGGGCGATTGCAAGGCGGTGAGGCAGGTAGGCGGTGCTGCTATCGCACAAGGATGTTGCGGAACTGCCACGGGTCGTTCCGGTCGAGGTCTTCCGGGAACAGGCCGGGGCGGTTATCGAGCGGCGTCCAGTCGGTGTAATAGCCCTTGACCGGTCCGAGATACTGGGACTGCACTTCCAGGCACCGCCTGTAGTCCATCTCGTCGGCTTCGACGATGCCGGCCTCGGGGTTTTCGAGCGCCCAGACCATGCCCGAGAGCACCGCCGAGGTGACCTGCATGCCGGTGGCGTTCTGGTAGGGCGCCAGCTTGCGCGCCTCGGCGAGCGACAGCTGCGAGCCGTACCAGTAGGCATTCTTGTCGTGGCCGTAGAGCAGCACGCCGAGTTCGTCGACGCCGTCGATCAACTCGTTCTCGTCGAGCACATGATGCACCGGCTGAGGCTTGCCGGCGGCGCCGAACATCTCGTCGAGCGACAGCATAGCGTCGTTGCAGGGATGGTAGGCATAGTGGCAGGTCGGGCGGTATTGCACCTTGCCCTTCTTGGAACGCACGGTGAAGAAATCGGCGATCGAGATCGCCTCATTATGCGTCACCAGCAGGCCGTATTGCGCGCCGGGCGTCGGGCACCACGAGCGCACGCGCGTGTTGGCGCCCGGCTGCTCCAGATAGATGGCTGCCTTCGAGCCGTGCTTGTGCTTCTTGGCGTTCTTCGGCATCCATGTCTCGTGTGTGCCCCAGCCAAGTTCCGCGGGCTGCAGGCCCTCGGAGATGAAGCCTTCGACCGACCAGGTGTTCCAGAACACATCCATCGGTTTCGGCTTCTTGGCGCGCTGGGTGTCGCGTTCGGCGATGTGGATGCCCTTGACGCCGGCCTTCTTCATCAGCTTGGCCCAGCCCTCGCGGTCGTCCTGCGCGGGCTCCGAGAACTCCAGGCCAAGATCGGTGGCGAGATTGACCAACGCCTGCTTGACGAACCACGAGACCATGCCTGGATTGGCGCCGCAGGTGGAGACCGCCGTGGCGCCGCCGGGCTTGTCGTGCTTTTCCTTGAGCAGCGACTCGCGCAGCGCGTAATTGGTGCGGCTGGCGTTGTCCGCCTTGGCGTCGAAATAGAAGCCGAGCCATGGTTCGACGACGGTGTCGATGTAGAGAACACCGAGCTTGCGGCAGAGCCGCATCAGATCCACCGAGCCGGTATCGACCGACAGGTTGATGCAAAAGCCCTGGCCGCCGCCATTGGTCAGAAGCGGGGTCAAGAGCTTCTTGTAGTTCTTCTCGGTCACCGCTTCCTGGACGAAGGCGATGCCGCGCTCGTCGAGCAGCTTGCGGTCGGTGTCGCGCGGGTCGATGACCGTCATGCGCGACTTGTCGAACTGGAAATGGCGTTCAATCAGCGGCAGCGTTCCCCGGCCGATCGAGCCGAAGCCGATCATCACGACAGGGCCGCTGATCTCACCGTAAACGGGCCAGTTTTCATTCGCCATTTTATCGAGCACTCCTTCAAAACCCAGGAAACTGGGAAAACATGCGCAAGCCGGGGATTTTTGCCCGGCGGCCATGCGCTACATCACAGATCATTGTCACAAACCAGCGAAAAGCGCCAACCAGCGGCTAGCTGCGTTGGCTACGTGGTTAAGGCTGAAACCGTGGATGAATGGCTCTACCCGAACCAAAGTTAGCTCATTTGCCAAGCGCAAGCGACGTGCCCCGTCCGTTCAACGGATTTTTGCCCTCGGCGCAGCTGTGGACGCCCGAACCACCAACTCCACGGGCAGAACGACTTGGCGGGGCGGTTGGTTGTCAAGAACCATGCGGGCGGCGAGCCTGCCTTTTCCGATCACGTCTTGCGCGACAGTCGTCAGCGGAGGTGTGGTGCGCGCGGATTCAGCAGTGCCATCGAAGCCAATGACCGACACGTGGCCCGGCACCTCTATGCCGCGACAAACCGCCTCGTCGAGTATTGTGATCGCCTGCCAATCCGACATGGTCAGGATCGCGGTTGCTTCAGGCACATTGTCGAACACCACCGCTCCAGCAGATGGATCGCCGGGCGTCGTCTCGATAATCGGGACATCGTCGATCGACAAGTTCGCCTCCGCCAAGCCCTGTTTGAAACCGTCAAGCCTTTCGTCATCGAGTGAGAAGCCGGCAAGAAGCGGGCGCTTTGCCTGTCCGGGCATGTGCACAATGGGAGGGCCTGAAGTTCTCCGTATGGACAGGATGGCAAAATGTCGGTGTCCCAGCCCGGTCAGATGCCGGACGGCAGCGACCGCGCCCCTCCTGCCGTCGATCTTTATCGAATTGATGTCGGGACCTGCGTCGCTTTCGAGAATGACGAAGGGCAGGCGTCGCCGTTGTGCCGATGTTATGAGGCCGATATCCGCGCTGTGACCAAGGATGAAGCCGTCGACCAGGGCCTCGCGGATATTGGCGATGCGGGTATTATCGGTGCCGTTTACAAGGCTGAGCGTCGTTCCGGCCTCGTCGCAGGCGAGCGAAACGCCCAGCACCAACTCGCGGAGATAGGGACTTCTGAGCACGTCGGCGATGGCGTAGGCGCCAGGCGGCATGAACCCGATGGCATTGAACTTGCCATCCCGCAGCAATCGTCCCTTTGGATCGGGGCCGCCAAACCCGAGCGCTCGCGCGGCCGCTTCGACACGTTGGCGCAACTCAGGCCTGACCAGTTCCGGCCGGTTGAAGACGTTGGAAACAGTGCCCCGGGAGACACCGGCAGCCTTGCCCACGTCGGCTAGCGTTGGCATTGCGATTCACCCCGTTTCCCTTCAGTTAGACCATTTTTTGGAGCGCTCCAAGAATTTTGTTGACTCGAAAGTGGAAAGGGCGGATCGTATCACTTGGAGCGCTCCAAGTAGGCGTATCTGGCATTTTCGCGACTGAAACATCGAAGATCGTCAAATGGCTTGGTCCCAACGGCCACGCCCAGGGAGGGTGTTATGGCAGAAACCAATGTTTTTCCCGCCTCGCTTGTCGGTAAGACTTTCGACTGCGTTTTCGGCCCGTTCGTACCCCGGCTGACGTTTTTCTCGCCGGAGGAATTACATGTGCAGGCGTCGATCGGAGCCACCAAAATTGACGAGGTGGTCAAGATCGACATGACCAGCGTACGCCCGAACCTCGTGCTCATGAGCTGGACGGAGCAGAGCGGCAACTTCATCGTGCAGTTGCAGGATCATGAGAAAGGGATCGTCCACAACTATGCGCGGCTGGCCGACGGGCAGCTCTTCTGTGCCCAAGGCGCCATTCAAGCCGTTTCGCCTGCGTGACGCTCCCGCGTCGGGGCCGGCAAAGTGCGGCATCGACCGGCATACTGCTGTTTCCTAGTTGAAGTACTTCGGATTACGATCTGCTGAATTGCCGTCATCGATTTCCCTATTGAAGGAGGAAAGTGCGATGGAACTCGCTTACGACAGTCATCTGCTTGCCCGAATTCTGCTGAGCGTCGCGACCGTGGGCTACGGTGTGGTGACGATCAAAGCCGACCTCAACGCCACCCACGCCACCAATCCGCTGTGGACTCCGCACGCCCGGTTTCACGTCGTTTGGCAGGTGCTGAGCTACACCGGAGTCGCGCTGATTGCGCTGGGGCTTATCTGGATTGGAGGCCCACTCCAAGCCGAGCGGCTCTATCTCGCCGGGGGATTGGGCGTCGCCATGTATGGAGCGTTCTTCGTGGCCATGCTCTCACGACCGATCTATGGCGGCGTGCTCTACGACGAGAACGGCTACCTGCCATTCCGACCGCCGTTCGGACCGGCGGGTTGGCGGTGGGATGTCAACGTCACCGTCTTTACCGCGATGTCCGCGATCCTGCTGCTGGGCTTGGCCGCGATTTAGGACAGCGCCAGCACCCCGAGCCGGTCGACCAGCCGATCGCGGTCTGATGTCAGGCCCTTATAGTCGAGTTGGGCGAGATCGAGCGCTTCGAGCTGGGCGGCGAAAGACGCCGCGAGCTTCGCCCGATCCGGGTGCCTGGCCAGCACGGCGAGCGGGTCGAGATGGATGCGGATGGTGAACAGGATATCGCGTGAAACAGGCAGTTTGCGCAGGGTCTGCCGCTCGACGCGGATGAACGCATGAGCGTCGATATCGCCATCGGGAAAGCGCGACGGCCGGTTGGTGGCGCGGTCGATGCGCTGCAGGTCGGAGAGCGGATGATAGAGCGCGTTGTCGGACTGGATCGACCAGTTGTAGCGCTCGACCGCCTGCCCCTGGAGGCCATCGAACATCCGGTTGATGAGTTCCGCCGGACGCGTGCCCGGGCCGAAACCCGGCACCGGCGCGTGGATGTCCTGCAGCGGCTTGCCGAATTTTTCCAGGAGCGACCAGGACGAGGGAAAGCAGAGCGAGCCGGCGACTAGCCGCCAGCCGCTGTCACCGCGGCGCATCAGGATCAGGTCTTCCTGGACGAGCTGTGAGGCTTTAGCCAGCGGCGCCTCGGCGAGGGAAGCAGGCAGACGGCCCGCCGCGCCCGCCACCTCGACGCCTGATCCGCCGAGCCGATGGGTTTCGGGGAACCTCTCCAGGAGATGCGCAGCGAGCAAGTCGAGCACTTCCTGCTGGGCATCGCGCGTGCCGTCCTCCTCGACGAAAACGCGCTCTGGGATTTCGGCATAGAGCCGGTGCTTTTCGGCGAGATACGGCAGCAGATGGCCGTCGATCTCGATCCAGTCCGCCGGATCGAGCGGCTTCAGCCCGATACTGAACAGTTTCGACGAGCCGTCATAGGGCGTGTGGGTGGGGAGCGTATGCTCTGGGGGCGTGTGAGTGGGCACAGTCGTCCTGTTTCAGGTCAGTCTTGCGGGGATCAGTCCGCGCAGCGAATTGCCGACGAACAGGGACTTGGCGGATTTCAGATCGTCCAAGCTGTAGATCGCTTCGCGGGCGCGGCCTTCATCCAGAAGCTGCGCGCGCAATACACCAGGCAGCAGGCCGCAGTCGAGCCGGGGCGTGGCCAGCACGCCGTCGCCGAGATCGGCAAAGACATTGGTGATCGTGCCTTCACAGATCTCGCCGCGCTCGTTGGCCATAAGCACCTCGTCGGCCTGGGTGATGAGGTGTTCGGCGCGGGCACGCGTGTAGAGCTGCCGCCGGCTGGTCTTGTGGCGCAGCAGCGTGTCGTGCGAATCGAGCCTCGTCCGCGCCAGCCGCAGCATCCAGACCTTGTCGGCGGCGAGCGGTTCATAAGGCTGCGCCGAGGCCGCCACCTCACCATCGTGCGACAGGACGAGCCGCGTGCGCATGGCAACGCCGGAACCGCCGACCGCGCTGCTCAGTGCCTCGCCGACCTTGCCTGGAGCACAGCGGAAGCCGAGCTCCGCCGCCGAGCCATAGAGGCGCGCAAGATGGCGATCGAAGCGCAGGAAGCCCGGGCCGGGTTCCCAGCGCATGGTCTCGATCAACTGAAAGTCGGCGGTGTTCCCGTCGCGAAGCGCGCTTTCAGCAGACACTCCTGATACTCCTCCTGCGCCGTCGAATCGAAGACGACGCCGCCTCCGACATTGTAGACGGCCTCGCCGCCCGAAAAGAGCGAGATGGTGCGGATCGCCACGGAAAAGCGCATCGGGCCGCCGGGCGCGATCCAGCCTATGGCGCCGCAATAGGCATCGCGGGGCGTGCCTTCCAGGTCGCGCAGGATCTCCATGGCACGGATCTTAGGCGCGCCGGTGATCGAACCGCAAGGAAACAGCGCCGCGAAGATCTGGCGGATAGAGAGACCCGGCAGCAGTTTGGCCCTGACGTCGCTTACCATCTGATGCACGGTCGGGTAGGTCTCGATGCGGAACAGCGCCGGCACGTCCAGCGTGCCCACCTCGCTGATCAGCGAGATATCGTTGCGCAGGAGATCGACGATCATCCGGTTTTCGGCCTGGTTCTTCTCGTCATTGCGCAGGAAGATCTTCTGCCGCTCGTCTTCGGCCTTGGTGGCGCCGCGCGGCGCCGTGCCCTTCATCGGATGCGTCTCGATCATGCCCTCGGCGTCGATCTCGAAGAACAGTTCAGGCGAGCGCGACAGCACGATGGGTTCACCGAGCGCGATCAGCGCGCCATATTTCACCGGCTGACGTTCCGTCAATGCATCGAAGGCGGCCAGCGGCTCGCCTGACCATTGCGCATGCACGGGAAAGGTCAGATTGCCCTGGTAGCAATCACCTTGCCGGATGTGCTGGTGCAGCCGCGAAAAGCGTTTTTCATAATCCTCCGGCGACCACGTCGCACGGGCGTCGAAGATCGGGCCGTTGGTCGCCGTGGTGTCGCGCGGCGGCACCGCCTCTTCGACCGGGGCATCGAAAACCCCAAGGCACACGAGTGGGGCCCGGCGTTCATTCGGCAGCAGGGGAACGAGCTTGGGTTCGAGCAGGTAGCCCGCCTCATACGAGAAATAGCCGGCAAGCCATTTGCCTGCATCATGCGCGGCTTGTGCTGCTTCCAGAGCCGGTTCGAAATCCCCTGCTTCGTGCGCCACGATGATATCGGCCGGCCGGTCGAAAACGAGCTGGCGCGCGCTTTTGTCATTGCGAAAAATTGCGGCGGGCAGGGACATGGGACTCGTGCTGCGGTCTATGAAGCCATCAACCGCTCTATATGGGGTGCCGCTCGCGCGCAATCGAGGGAACGGCACGCTGCCTCTCAAAGCCGACCTCAGGGCCAACCCAGGGCCCAAGAGCAAACGGCGGCGCCGATATGGCGCCGCCGTTTGTAGTCTCGGTTCTTGCCGGCGATCAGCTGTTGCTGAGGGTTCCGGCTGTTGGAAACTGCTTGGCGAATTC
>NZ_RZPQ01000162.1:0-9204 GCF_003999135.1 Mesorhizobium sp. M7A.F.Ca.CA.004.06.1.1
ATTTCATGATGGGCGACAACCGGGACAATTCCGCCGACAGCCGTTTCACCGTCGGCTACGTTCCCGCGGAAAATCTGGTTGGCCGTGCCAATCTTGTTTTCTTCTCGATCGCCGGCAAGGCGAGCCCTCTCGAAATCTGGAAATGGCCGTCGCTGATGCGCGCTTCGCGCCTGTTCCACTTCGTCAATTGATGGCTTTGAAGCGTCCGACAGGCGAAACTCTGGCCGGTTTGGTAAAAGCCAAGACCGGCCACGTCTTCAAGGATATCCGCTTGCTCGAGACCGCCTTGACGCATTCCAGTGCGGTCAAGGCCGCCACCAACAACCAGCGTCTTGAATTTCTTGGCGACCGCGTGCTCGGGCTTGTCGTCGCCGATATGCTTTTCGAAAAATTTCCCGATGCGCCGGAAGGTGAAATCGCGCCGCGTTTCAATGCGCTGGTCGATGCGCGGACATGCTCCGAGATCGGCATCGAAATGCAGCTGGAAGATCTGGTCCGCGCCGATTCTGCCTTGAAGATGCGGTCGCGTGGCTCGGGCGGAAACTATCTGGCGGATGCGGTCGAAGCCCTGATCGCGGCGGTTTACGTTGACGGTGGCATCGAGGCCGCGCGGCGGTTTGTCCTGCGCTACTGGGAACCGCGCTCGCATACGGTGATCACAAAGCCGCTCAATCCGAAATCCGATCTGCAGGAATGGATTGCCAAGACCAGCGATATCAGACCCGAATACGTGATCGAAAAGCGCGAAGGCCCGGACCACCAGCCCGTCTTCACCGTGTCCTTGCAGGTCCGCGGTTTTGCGCCGATAAGCGGCACTGGCGGCTCCCGCAGGGTTGCCGAAGAAGCGGCGGCTTCGGCATTTCTTGTGCGCGAAGGCGTCTGGGCCACCACATCGGCCCAAAAATCGGAGGGCGCGCGACCCTCCAGTGAAGGGAGTGCGGCATGACCGCTACCGAAGAGCCGGCGACCGCAGCCGCCGCCACGCATTCCGGTTTTGTCGCGCTGATCGGCGCGCCCAATGCGGGCAAGTCGACGCTGGTCAACCAATTGGTGGGCGCCAAGGTGTCGATCGTCACCCACAAGGTGCAGACGACCCGCGCCATCGTGCGCGGCGTCGCCACGCATGACAATGCGCAGATCGTTTTTGTCGACACGCCCGGCATCTTCAAGCCGAAGCGGAGGCTCGACACGGCGATGGTGACCACCGCCTGGGGCGGGGCCAAGGACGCCGACATCGTGCTGCTTTTGATCGATGCCGAACGCGGCATCAGGGGCGACGCCGACGCCATCCTCGAACGGCTGAAGGATGTGCGCCAGCCGATGGTGCTGATCCTCAATAAGGTCGACCGCGTCAAGCACGAAGCGCTGCTCGCTCTGTCGGCGGCAGCGAACGAAAGGGTGCCGTTCAAGCGCACCTTCATGGTGTCGGCGCTGACCGGTTCCGGCTGCAAGGACGTGCTCGATTATCTGGCCGAGGCTCTGCCGGTCGGCCCCTGGTACTATCCGGAAGACCAGATCTCGGACCTGCCGATGCGCCAGCTCGCGGCCGAGATCACGCGCGAGAAGCTGTATCTAAGGCTGCATCAGGAACTGCCCTATTCCTCGCATATCGAGACCGAGAAATGGGAAGAGAAGCCGGATGGCTCGGTGCGCATCGACCAGACCATCTATGTTGAGCGCGACAGCCAGAAGAAGATCGTTCTTGGCCACAAGGGCGAGACAATCCGCGCCATCGGCCAGGCGGCACGCATGGAGATAGCGGGCATCCTCGAACAGAAGGTGCACCTGTTCCTGTTCGTCAAGGTGCGCGAGAACTGGGGCGACGACCCTGAGCGCTATCGCGAGATGGGGCTCGAGTTTCCGCGCTAGGCTCGATGGTCAGCAAGCCGAACATCGACATAGCGCTTGTCAGCCGATTGATCGCCACGCAGTTTCCCCGTTGGAAGGAGCTTGCGGTCAGGCCCGTCGAGTTTGGCGGCTGGGACAACAGGACCTTTCATCTCGGCGACGAGATGACCGTGCGGCTGCCAAGCGCCGCGGCCTATTCCCTGCAGGTGGAAAAGGAGCATCGCTGGCTGCCGAGGCTCGCACCTCTGTTGCCGCTGCCGATCCCGGTGCCGCTGGCGATGGGAGTTCCGGCCGAAAGCTATCCCTGGCACTGGTCCGTTTACCGCTGGATCGAAGGCGAGACGGCAGAGCGCGAGCGTATCGCCAGCTTGCCGCGATTCGCGACCGACCTGGCCGCGTTCCTGGTCGCCTTGCAAAGGATCGATGCCACTGGCGGACCGGCGCCGGGACAACACAACTTCTTTCGCGGCGGAGCACTCAGCGTCTACGATGGCGAAACCCGGCAAGCGATTGCAGCCCTCGACGGCAAGATCGATACGGTCGCAGCCCGCGCGGTGTGGGAGGCAGCACTTGCCGCGCCATGGCACGGTGCGCCGGTCTGGTTCCACGGCGACGTCAGTTGCGGAAACCTGCTGGTCAGGCAAGGCCGGTTGGGCGCGGTGATCGACTTCGGAACCTCCGGCGTTGGCGATCCCGCCTGCGATCTGGCGATTGCCTGGACATTGTTTGAAGGCAAAAGCCGGGAGGCGTTTCGCGCCGGCCTTCCAGCCGATGAGGCGATGTGGGCGCGTGGTCGTGGCTGGACGCTTTGGAAGGCGCTGATCACGGTAGCTGGACAGATCGACGTCTACCCTGTCGAGGTTGAAAAATCCCGTCATGTGATCGATGAGGTGCTTGCCGATCACGCGCGGCGGGGGTGAGGCGCCAAACGTTCAAGGCGCTCTCGCCCACCAGATCCTGATCCTGTCGCCGATCCATCCGCCCCGTATGGCGCGACCAGGGACATTCTGGCCGAGGCGATGCTTTCCCGGACCTATGCGTGCCCACCCGCCTGATCGAGGCGGGGGGAGCGCATCGCCTGCGTCGTTCAGGTCGACTGAGAGGGCGTCACGGAGGAATCGTTTTTCAACGGCTGGCTGCTGTCACAATCGGCGACACGACGGCACTCCAGGAAGTTTCGACCGCCTTGGAGGGGGCAGACACCCTTGGAAGCGTCATCCCGCTTTTCGCCTCGGTATCAGAGCGGGATTTGCAGATGGGCGTTATCTGGCAACAGAAGGGGAGGCGGCAAGAATCAAATAAATTTCGACAGAATTGAGGTATATTTTGCGTATTATGCTGCCATTTTGGAAATATAACACGTTATCAGTATAGTTAGACGCGAAAGTATCCGTATATGTATTTAATAAATGACATTGTGCCATTTGTGCCGCTCGTCGGATTATCAAGTGTTATTTGTGCAACACGGCATTAATCTGTTTGTGGAATTGTAATTATTCCGGAAATCGTCATTGAAGGCAGATGAACGATGGGTATGTTCGCCGCTGAAAAGGGCGAGCGGTGTGAGCCTTTTTCGTTGTGGGGGTGAGGCGGGAAAACATTGCCGCCAGCCACAAATCCGAAGCCATTTATAACTATGACTGGAGAGGTCAGAAAATGAACATCAAGAGCCTCCTTCTCGGCTCAGCCGCGGCCCTGATCGCGGTCAGCGGCGCGCGCGCCGCCGACGCTGTCGTCGTCGCCGAACCGGAACCGGCCGAATACGTCAAGATCTGCGACGTCTACGGCGCCGGTTACTTCTACATTCCGGGCACCGAGACCTGCCTGCGCATCGGCGGCTATCTGCGCTATGACATGGGCGCTGGCGATTCCGGCGCGCTGGATGGCGCCAATAACGTTCCGGATACCGAGGACGGCGACAGCAACGATACCTGGTATAAGAACATGCGTTTCACGCTGAGGACTTATACCGGCCAGGAAACCGAGCTCGGCACGTTGAAGACCTTTACCGAGACTCGCTTTCAATTCGGCAACAGCAGCGGCAACTATGAGACTAGTGGCTCTGGCTGGCAGGCCGGCAACAAGGCCACCAGCCTCAATTTCGCCTGGATCCAGCTCGGTGGCCTGCGCGTCGGTAAGGATGAAACGGTATACGATCAGTTCATCGGTTATGCCGGCAACGTCATCCAGGACACGCTCATCCCGTATGGTGTCAAGGATACCAATCTCATCAGCTACTACTTCGACGCAGGCAGCGGCTTCACGGGCGTGGTCTCGCTCGAAGAAGGCACCGGCGTCAACACGATCGACAGCTATGTTCCGCATGTCGTCGGCGGTTTGAAGTACAAGGGCGACTGGGGTGCGATCACCGGCGTCGTGGCCTATGACAGCAATTATGAGGAAGTGTCCGGCAAGGTCCGTTTGGACGTCAACGTCAGCAAGGAACTGACGCTGTTCGTCATGGGCGGCTACGGCACCAACGACAACATCAACGACTTCGGCACAGGCCGTACCCAATACAAGCCATGGGGCGGAAACTGGGCGATCTGGGGCGGCGGCACCTACAAGTTCAACGACAAGACCTCGTTCAACGCCCAGGTCTCCTATGACGACTGGAAGAACCTCGGCGTCGCGGCCAACGTGGCCTATACCATTGTGCCCGGCTTTACGATCACGACTGAAGTCGATTACCTCAATGCAGGAAAATTCGACGACTTGGACTTCAACAACTGGACGAAGGCCGACAAGAAGAGCAGCGTCGGCGGCATCGTTCGCTTCCAGCGCAATTTCTAACGGATCGACTGACCCCACCAGCCCGCCCGCAGCACATCGCTGCGGGCGGTTTTTTATGCATTGGCATGAGAGTTACCCGGGGGCCAAGCCCATACCTTGATTTCGCCACCCGATCGGTGAAAAGCTCCTGAAATGGAATGGCGCGACGAGGGAATCATTCTCGGCACCCGCAAGCATGGCGAAACCAGCGCCATTCTCGAGGTGTTGACGCGAGCGCATGGCCGTCATCTCGGCCTTGTTCGTGGCGGCCGTTCGCGCAAGCAGCAGCCTGTGCTCCAGCCCGGCAACCGTGTCGACCTGTTGTGGCGAGCGCGCCTTGACGAGCACCTCGGCACGTTCCAGGCCGAGGCGATCGAGATGAACGCGGCCCGGTTGATGGACAGCGCCTTTGCCGTCTACGGATTGCAGACCATGGCCGCGCATCTGCGCCTGCTGCCCGAGCGCGACGCGCATGAAGGTCTCTACGAAACGCTTGCCGTGATGATCGTCCATCTCGACGACGCCGACGTTGCCGGCGAACTGGTGGCGCGCTTCGAGCTTCTGGTGCTGGACGAACTCGGCTTCGGCCTCGATCTCAGCCAATGCGCCGCCACCGGCACGCGACAGGACCTGGCCTATGTCTCACCGAAGTCGGGACGTGCGGTATCGCGCGAAGCCGGTTTGCCGTGGCGCGACAAGATGCTGGCTCTGCCGGCCTTCCTGCAGCGCGGCTCCGGCCTGCGCGCCGATGCGGCTGATGTCGACGACGCCTTCCGGCTCACCGGCTTCTTCTTCAACCGCCACGTCTATGAGCCGCGCGGCATCGAGCCGCCGGACGCTCGTACCGGCTTCCTCGCCGCCTTGCGCAAACATCACGCGCGCGGCAAGGCCATAGCTGGCGAAGACGCAGCCAGAGAAATCATCACATGAGCGAGGTCGAACTTTATCCTGGCCGGGTCTCACCGCTCGGCCTCGGCACCATTCCGCACGCCGACATCCTGAAATACACCGGTTTGGAATTGCTGCAGCGCATCGTCGACGGCAAGTATCCGGCGCCGCCGATTTCCTTCCAGCTGAATTTCACTCTCACCGAAGTCTCGGAAGGGCGCGCTGTCTTTCGTGGCATGCCGAGCGAGCGCCATCTCAATCCGCTGGGCAGCGTGCATGGCGGCTGGGCGGCGACGCTGCTCGATTCGGCGCTGGCCTGTGCCGTGCAGACGCTGCTCGAAAAGGGCGAGGCCTATACCACGGCGGAGTTCAAGGTGAATTTGACGCGTCCCATCACGCCGAAGACCGGCGAGGTGGTGTGCGAGGGCAGGGTTGTTCACAAGGGCCGCACGTTGGCGGTGTCGGAAGCGACGCTGAAGGATGCCGGCGGCAAGCTGCTGGCTTTCGGCACCGAAACATGCTCGATCTTTCCGGCCGCCAATCTGGCGGCGCGTTGACTGGCGGCGCATTGAGTTTTCCGAGCTTGGATTTTCTGGCCGTTTGGCCGCCGCATTTGAATGTCAGTAAGACGAATGTCAGTGAAAACTGGCCTGGTTTGGGGGAACCGCCATGTTTGAAAGCCTGATCGGCCTTGTCGCCATCATCGCCTTGTTCGTCATCATTTCGCGCCAGCAGAGCCGCATCGGCCTTGTCGAGCGTGAACTAGGCGCGCTGCGCAGCCTGGTCCTTTCCGGTGCCGTGCCGCCTGCGGCCAAGTCCTCCGAACAGGTGGACGACAACGCGCCCGCCGACATGGCTCCGGACGCAGCGGCTGCGACCGATATCGTTCCGCCGGAGGTAAGCGCAGCGGTCACCGTCCCGGCGCCAGCCACGGACACGGAAGACTCGACCGGCGAGATCGTCTCCGGCCCGTGGACCGCTCCAGAACCGGCACCGAAGGCAGTGGAACCTGCGGAGCTTCCCGGAGCGGCGAAAGCCGCCCGCCAATCCGATGTCGAAACCGCGCTCGGCACCCGCTGGGCGGTCTGGGTCGGTGGCATCGCGCTGGCGCTGGGCGGCCTGTTCCTGATCCGCTACACCATCGAGGCAGGTATTTTCGGTCCCGGCGTGCGGCTGACCATGGCCGGCGTGCTCGGCCTGGTGCTGGTGGCCGGCGGCGAGTTCATCCGCCGCACCGGCTTCAAGGTGCCGGTGCAAGGGGCCGCTGGCGCTTATATTCCAGCGATCCTGACTGCTGCCGGTGCCTTCATCCTGTTCGGCACCGTCTATGCCGCGCATGGCATTTACGGCTTCATCGGCCCGGCACTCGCCTTCACGCTGCTCGGCGTCATCGGCGTGGCAACGATCGCGGCCGCCCTGGTCCATGGTCAGGCGCTGGCCGGCATCGGCCTGGTAGGCGCCATGGTGACGCCGGTGCTGGTCGCCTCGCAGGCACCCAATCCCTGGGCGCTTTTCGGCTATCTCGCGATCGTGCTTGCCGTCACCGGCGTCATCGCCCGCATGCGCGATTGGAAATTACTGATGGCGGCCGCCTTTTTCGGCGCCGGTGTCTGGACCATCCTCTATATGACCGATGCGCCAGGGGCGAACCTCTCTGCCATCCTGTTCATCGACGCCGTCACGCTGGCCGTGCTCGCCCTTGTCTGGCTCGCTCGCCGTGACGACGAACCTGGACCAGCCAGGGCTTTCGACTGGCCGTCCATCGTGCCTGGCCTGTTCGTCGCATTCTCGGCGCTGGGCCTGTCGGTCGACCCGGCCTTCGCTGCCGCCGGCTACGCCTTGCCGGGCGCGGTGGTGATCGCCGCGATGGTGGGGGTCGCGCTTTATCGTCCGCTGGCGCTGCCGCTCCTCTATGCCGCGGGACTGGTCACGGTGCTGATCTATCTCGGCATCATCCCGCCAACCTCGATCGCTTCCGATTTTTCCAGCGGCGCCTTGGGCGTCGACGGACTGCCGGTGGCCACGTCCAACGCGCTGACCTTGCGCATCGGCATCGTACTCGGCCTGGTCTTCATCGGCGCCGGCTTCTGGGCCGCGCGCCGGTTCGCCGCCGGCACGCAGATCCGCGCGGCCTCATGGGCAGCGTGGGGCGTCATTGTCCCGCTGGTCATCCTGCTGGCACTCTGGTTCACCTTCGGCAATCTCGACCGTGACCTTGTCTACGCTGCCGCAGCGGCACTGCTGGTCGTCATTTTCGCCGCCGGCGGCGAGTGGATCGCGCGGGCCGAGGAGCCGCCGCTCAAGGGCGGTGTCGCGGTGTCGTTTGCCCTGGGCGGCGCGGCCATCGCCGGGCTCCTGCTCATGCATATGGCTTTCGATTCCGGCTGGACCACCATCCTGCTCGGTGCGGCGGCCATCGTGCCGGCGCTGACTACGCGCTGGCGCGCCTATCCGGTGCTCGGCTGGATTTCGGTCGGCGCGGTGATCGCGGTGCTTGGCCGCGTCGCTTTCGACCCGACCATCGTCGGTGCCGGGTTCCTGTCGACGACGCCGGTGTTCAACTGGCTGCTGCCAGGCTACGGCGTGCCGGCACTGGCCTTCGGCTTTGCCGCCTGGCAGCTTGCGCGCACCACGAATGGCCGGCCGCGCCTTGCCATGGAGGCGGCTGCGGCGCTGTTTGCGCTGCTCACGCTCGCTATGCTGGTGCGCCACGCCATGCACGGCGGCGTCATCGACACGGGTGCCATGACGCTCGCCGAACAGTCGATCTACACCCTGATCGCCATCGGCGCCGGCGCCATCCTGGTCGCCATCGACATGCGCTCGCCAAGCTCGGTGCTGCGCTATGGTTCGATGGCCGCCGGTGTGGCCTCGGTCGCCTTCATCGTTGTCAGGCACTTCGTCGTGCTGAATCCGCTGTTGTCAGACGAATCGACAGGCCGGATCCCGGTGTTCAACCTGTTGTTCCTCGCCTATCTCCTGCCTGCGGTCGCCGCCGGGGGACTGGCGCTCTACGCCAGGGACAAGCGGCCGAAATGGTATGCGCAGATGCTGGCCGTGGTGGCTGCCGTGCTTGCCTTCGCCTATGCCACGCTGTCGGTGAGGCGCCTGTTCAAGGGCGAGTTCATCGGCTTGTGGAGCGGCCTCGGCCAGTTGGAAACCTATACCTACTCGGCGCTTTGGCTGGTGATTGGCGTTGCGCTCCTCACAGCCGGTGTCTGGTTGAAATCGCAGGTGCTGCGCGTCGCCTCGGCCGCGCTGATCGCGATCGCCGTGCTGAAGGTCTTCATCTTCGACATGTCGGAGCTGGAAGGTGTGCTGAGGGCGTTGTCGTTCATCGGCCTTGGCGCCGTGCTGATCGGCATCGGCCTGTTTTATCAGCGGCTTTTGACGCGGGCGGCGCGGGAAAACGGATAAAGGCAAGCAAGAACAATAAGATTTCACCCCGACCGGGAATAAATCGGCACTAGCCAGCGTTATTGCATTGCTTAGGTGACCGGGGCGGGAGACCGCTTCGCGCTGGCCGCTTGCGCCGTGCCCGGAAGGCGCGTTCAATTGGGATCAATAAGGGCGACCTCGAAACCAGCGGTCATGGACGAAAAGAAGGCAGCAATCCTTGGCGAAATACCGCGCCTGCGCCGCTACGCACGCTCGCTTTTGCGCGACCGCGACGCTGCCGACGACCTTGTCCAGGAT
>NZ_RZPQ01000163.1:0-9201 GCF_003999135.1 Mesorhizobium sp. M7A.F.Ca.CA.004.06.1.1
GACCAGGGCCACGCCCGCGTCCGCCACGGCCCGAGCCGCAATATTGCAGCAAGCAGTACGAGCCGGTCTGTGCCCGGCGCGGCGGCGACCGCCAGACCTTCGCCAATGCCTGTCTTGCCGACCGGGCTGGCTACCGCATCGTGCGCGACGGTCCGTGCCGCGATAGCGGCGGTGGCGGTGGCGGTGGCGAGCAGACGTTCTGCACCCGCGAATATGCTCCGGTCTGCGGCCGCCGGCATGGCGAGATGCGTACCTTCCCCAATTCCTGCGAAGCCCGCGCCGCGGACTATCGCGTCGTTGGCGACGGGCCGTGCTGAGAACGCTGCGCCTTGTTGAGGACGACAGGCGTCAAGCCGTCGGCTCCACCTGGCGACAGTAGGCGATGAACTCGGACGCAGGCATGGGTCTGGCGAAAAGCCAGCCCTGGCCGTAGTCGACGTCGCGCTCGGCGAGATAGTCGGCCTGCGCCTGCGTTTCCACGCCCTCGGCAACGATCTTCAGCTTCAGTGTCTTGGCCATGTCGATGATATGCGGGGTGACGGAACTGGTGGCGGAATTCGTGCTGATCGTATCGATGAACGATTTGTCGATCTTGAGCGCATCGAGCGGCAGCCCCTCGAGATAGGACAGGCTGGAATAGCCGGTGCCGAAGTCGTCGATTGCCACTGCGTGCCCCAGTTCGCGGGCACGAATGAGCGTCGAACGCGCCGAGTTGATATCGACGAAACCTCGCTCCGTGGCCTCGAGCCAGATTTGCTGGGGCCGGATTCCGGTGTGCTGCAACGCCTTTTCGATAATAGGCAGGACCCGCGCGGTGCCGACATCGGTTGCGCTGAGATTGATGGCGATGTGAAGCGAGCGATCGGCGACCAGGAGCTTGTTCAGGTCGAACACAACCATCGCAATGACCTGATCGGTGATCGCCGTGATCAGGCCGCTCTCTTCCGCCAGCGGAATGAAAAGATCGGGCCGGACCAGGGAGCCATTCGGCCGCTTCCAGCGCACCAGCGCTTCCGCGCCGATGCAATTGCCGGTCCTGAGCTCGACGATCGGCTGATAGTGGACGATGAATTCGTGCTTGCGCACGGCGATCTGCAATTCTCCCAAGGGCGAAAGCCGCCTTCGTGACAGCCACACAACCACGCCGATGATGAAGGCAGCCATGAAGGCGCCGAGCGGAAGCAGCATGAATTGCTGCTTGCGAACGCTGCCCAGGATCTGGCTTGTCGGTTCGGTGGCGACAGCAATCCAGTCCGTCCCGCGCGCCGTGGCAAACAGGAGATCGTCATCGATGCCTTCGCCGGGACCGGCGATGATCTTCTCGATACGAGCAGGATTCGGGCCGTTCAACGCGCCAAGCAGGATGCCCGTTTGCGTCGTCAAGGCGAGCTGGACACTGGGATCGACGATGACGTCGACAAAGCGTACCGGATCGACAAGGACGTTGTGATCCCTGTATCGCAGCGCCATCAGAAAATGGTCCTCGCTCATCACCGGCTGCATGCGGGCGGTGACGGCAATGCCGTCCCTGGTGGTGAAGTCAGGGGTGGATTGCGCAACGCGCCCTTCGGTCGGTCCCCAGGAAGAGCATTTGAGCAGGCCGTTTTCGAAATAGCCCATTTCTTCGATCGGGCGCGTGTTGATGGTGAGTTGCCGCATACGGGCTATATGGTCCGCCGAACAGCGGATGCCGGTGAACTGGTCGATCTGCCGCAAGGCGGCGGTGGCATCGTTGAGCGAGATGTCGGCCCTGGCGATGGCGCGGCTGGCGAACAGCTGCAGCCGCTCATGTTCCTTTTGGACGGCCTGAATCCAAGCGAGATGAAACATAGCTGCGATTGGCAAGATGGCGCCCAGCATGGCCAACACCACCGCCGTCACGATGATGCGCGACCTGTCCATGCGCCTCCTGCCTTCGGGTATGAGCGGCGATCGTGGGTGGTCGCCCGCAACGTCTCGGCCACCAATCGCGGCAGCGGCCCGGTTCAGGCGGATATTAGGGCCTCGATCTTACGTGAACTTTAATGGAGTCGTGGGGCAGCACCGCTGCTCTAAACCGGATAGGCGCCGTCGGCCGGGCCGGCATAGAGCTCGCTGCCACTGTCGTCGCAGATGCGCAGGCGATCGGGGATTTGCGGCATCGCCAGCGTGTGGAACAGCGCGGTGGCGTCCTGCAGCGCGGCGCGCAGGTTCGGCGCCTCCAGCGACACCTTGTCGAGAGTGGCTTCGTCGGCGTCGCGCAACCGGTAGAACTCGATGACGAAATTCAAGCGCGCCTCCGTGGCAGAGCATTGCGCAGGCCTGTCCAGTCAATTCGCCACCTCACAGAGGACGACGGAAAGGGCGCACGAGGCGCGCCCTCCAGTTTGTCAGCCTTTCGACTTCGGCTTCAAGCTGCTCTCCGCCTGCTTGACCGACGAACCGAACGGGGAGGCGGGCTTTGCCACGACCTTGTCCTTCTTCGGCTTGCGTGTCTCGCGGTTGCTACGCTGTTGACCTTTGGACATGTCGTGCTCCTGCTTCAGTGTTGGCTTGGCGGTGGGGTCTCAGACGAGCGGGTTGCTGGCAACAACGGGGTTGTCGGCAACAACCGGATCTGCCGGTTCGAGATTGTCTTCGGTGGTGACCCGCTCATAGGTCTCCTGCTCGCTGCGGATGCGGTATTGCGGCGAACCATCCTTGACCGGCAGCCTGCTCTTGATCTGGAACAGTTCGGCGGTCTTCTGAACGAGGCCGGTGCGGCTCTTCATGCGCACGGTCTGACCGATCGAAAACTGGTGCGCGGGTGTGTCGGTGCGCGGGCGCGCATTCTGCTGGAAACGGATCATGCTGCATTCTCCCTGTCGCGCTTCAGCGCTGTTTCGAGTTCGAGGTAATCGATGGCGACAAGCTGGCTGGTGGGCGGGTTTTTCGCTGCCCTTGCCGGCAGATGGATGAAAGTGGCGACGCGGCGCCAGGCAAGCCGCGACATGCCCTCGATCAGCTCTTCGTCGTGGTCGATGTCGTAGTCGCCGGCCGGCAGCTGCCCTTCCAGTCCGCCGAGCACGAAAGGTGCGGTGAAGTGCGCGATGGAGTGGGTGGTGCGGTCCGGCATTGTCTTACCTATGCAAAGCAGCGGTCCTGAAAACAAAAAAGCGGGGACGAGCCCCGCTTTCCTATTTCCGGCAGTCGCTGGAAATAAGCCTCTTTCGAGAGCTGCCAGTACATCCGTGGTCAGCGTTCATCGAATTCGGCCGGATCAGATCATTTGCAAATTGGCGGCCGACTCGCGGCCCTTGGTGTCACGCTCCAACTCGAACTGCAGCTTCTGGCCTTCGGCGAGGCCGGGGAAGCCGGCGCGCTCCAGTGCGCTGACATGGACAAAGACGTCCTTGCCGCCATCGGTCGGCTGAATGAAGCCGGTCCGGCCATTGTAGAACTTCACGGTTCCGGTGTTCATGTCGGTCTTTCGAAGAATGAGAATGGCCGCGCGGAGCGAACATGCCGCGCGCCCGGTATCGATGATTTGGAATGAGATTGGCGGGTCGAGAACCTCTGACGCCGCGAGATGCCAATTCTGGCCCAAAGCGATCCTGTACAGATAGGCCTTTGTTGTAATTTAATCAAGGCGTTTTAAAATAAAATTGTGCTTCATTCAAAAAATTGCGCGCTGTAACTATCAGAAAAATGATGATACAAATTCATACAATTCAAAAACTGTTTGAAGCTTAGCGGGAATAATTCTCCCGGTATTTCATTTTTCTTGTGAGTTGAAGAAGGAGACCTCGAGATGTCCGTAAAGACGCCAACAGGCACCCCCGTAACGATCACGCCGGTCGCAAAGCCGGTAATGGCAAAGCCGATGGTTGTCCTGTCGCCGCGGCTGACTGTCAGAAGTGACGAGGCGGCAAAGCGAAGGATCGCCGACACCGATGGAACGGTTCGGCGTGCCAGGCAGGTTGCCGAGACCAATCGCCTGATTTGATCTTTCCGCACCGACGAAAGGACGAGACAGCAAGCGAAGCCTTGAACCTGGCGCGCCAATGGCCTAGATCGCCACAGGCGGATAAAACACGGCAGGTTTCCCATCAACAGAGATCAAAGACGAGCGGCGGGTGCGGGAGCCAGGTCTGGCGCAGGCGGACAGCCGCCGCTGGGCCTCGACCAGTATGTGCAGCAGGCGTTGCAACTGCATCAGGCGGGGCGCCGGCAAGAGGCTGAGACGATCTACCGGCAGGTGCTGGCGCGTCAGCCCAAGCATGCGGCCGCGGCGCATTTCCTGGGACTGCTGCTGCACCAGACCGGGCGCAGCGAAGAAGGGCTGGATCTCATCGAACGGTCGGTGAGCCTGCAGCCGACGAATCCCGATTTCCTCAACAATTTCGGTACGGTGATGCGCGACCTCGGCCGCCCTGCTGCGGCCATCGATTTCTTCCGCGGTGCGGTGGATCTGCGGCCGGACCAGCTCGCGGCGCGCGACAATCTCGGCTCATCGCTGAAGCAGGTCGGCCAGTTCGAAGAGGCCGAAGAGATTTATCGCGGCACGGTTGCACGCAACCCATTTCACGTGCGCGCCCGCATCGGGCTTGCCGAAACCCTGCAGGAAGCCGGGCGGCTGGATGAGGCGCTCGCCGTCTTCCGCGAAGCGCTGGCGATACGCCCCAAGGATGCCGACCTGCTGCACGGGCTCGGCGTCGGGCTGATGGAAAAGGGCAAGCTCGACGAGGCGGTCGACCTGTTCCGGCAGGCGTTGGCGATCAACCCCGCCATGGCCACAGCTTGGCTGATGCTGACGCAGGTCAAGCGCCAGAAGGATCGCGACAGCGAGCTTGGGGGCATGGAAGCCCAGCATGCCAAAGCGCCGCAGGACAGCCTGGCACGCATGCAGCTGTCCTTCGGACTCGGCAAGGCGAATGACGATCTCAGGGATTATGGCCGGGCCTTCGACTATTTCGCCGAAGGCAATGCGATCCGCCGCAAAGGCATCAACTACGACCAGGCCAGGACGCGGGCCGAATTCGAGGCGATGAAGGCCACCTTCGATGCCGGCTTCTTCGAGAAGCACAGGCCCAGCTCAATCAGCGACGACACGCCGATCTTCATCGTCGGCATGCCGCGTTCGGGCACGACGCTGGTCGAGCAGATCATTGCCAGCCATCCGCAGGTCTACGGCGCAGGCGAGCTCAGCATCTTGAAGAAGGCGGTCGGCAAGCAGTTCCCGGCGACCATGCCGGGTGGCTTCCCATGGGGCGTATCGGATATGGGCGATGCGGATTTTGCCGAAGCAGGCCAAGCCTATCTCGACATGCTGCATGCCCGCTATCCGAACATGCGCCACGTCACCGACAAAATGCCGGGCAACTTCCTGCTTGTCGGCTTCATCCACATGATGATGCCGAAGGCCAGGATCATCCACTGCGCGCGCGATGCGGCGGCCACCTGCCTGTCGATCTACAAGGTGCATTTCCGCGGCGACAGCCATCGCTATGGCTACGATCTCGGTGAGCTCGCCGACTTCCACAATCTCTACACCGACATCATGAAGCATTGGCACACGGTGCTGCCGGGCGTCGTGCATGATGTACGCTACGAGGATTTTGTCGCCGACCAGGAAGGACAGACGCGGGCATTGATCGCTCATCTCGGTCTGCCCTGGGACGACGCGGCTCTATCGTTCCACGAGACCGACCGACCGGTTCGCACGGCTTCAGCCGCACAGGTGCGCCAGCCGATGTATCAAGGGTCGGTCGATCTGTGGAAGCGCTATGGAGACCGGCTGAAGCCGCTGCTCGACAAGCTGGATTAGCGCAACGCTATCTAGCTGATCGTGGCCTTAGAGATTGGCCTAAGCACCCGCGTCGTCATCCTAGGGTCTTCGCGACGGAGCTTCGCGCTTCGCCCTAGGATGACGAAGCTGAGAGGCTTCTTCTAATCTGCAACCGGCTGCTCAAAGCTCAATGAATGGCTTGAAGCCACCGAAGATCATGCGCTTGCCGTCGAACGGCATGTCCGCCCAATCGGCCTTCAAGCGCGGATCTGCCATCACCTTGGCCATGACGGCATCGCGGCTCACCCGCGACTCATAGACGGCCCAGGCGAAGACGACGATCTCGTCGTCCTTGGCCTGCACGGCACGCGGGAAGGACGTGACCTCGCCATAGGGCACGTCGTCGCCGATGCATTCGACATAGGCGAGCGCGCCATGTTCCCTCCAGATAGGCCCTGCGAGGTTGGCCAGCTTCTTGTAGTCATCGAGTTTTGCCCTGGATACGGCAAGTACGAAACCATCGACATAGGACATTTTGGATCTCCTCCTGGAAGTTCACAGGGCCTCACCGGCGCCGGCCGGTGAGGGGCTCGGGCCATCGGCGGCAGATCAGGCTTTCTTCACCGGCGCGTTCATCGCCCATTCGACGCCGAACGGGTCGCGCATATTGCCCCACTGATCGCCCCAGAACATGACCTGGAGCGGCACGGCGACTTCGCAGCCGGCATCGACGGCGCGCTTCCACCAGGCTTCGATGTCGTCGCTGCCGAGGTGAAGCTGCATGGTGTAACCCTGCGGCTTGACGGCGGGCATTCCGTTTTCCGGATAGAAATCGGAGAGCATGAGGGTCGAGCCATTGATGTGGAGGTGAATGTGCATGGTGCGGCCTTTTTCGTCCGCCGGGTAGGCAAAGACCTGCTCCGCGCCGAAGGCCTTCTTGTAGAATTCGGCAGCCTTGAAGGCGCCATCCAGCTGCAGATAGGGGGTCAATCCGCCGAGCACTTTGGCCGCGGGCTGAACGGGGGTCTGATCAGTCATTTGTTGTTCCTCTTTGCGTTTGGCCTTGCGAGCCATAGGACGGATCGGACGGCGGCGATCCTACATGGCGGCGAAATTTTTTTGGCGGTCGGCCCTTGATAATCCCGGACAGCCGCGGGCTCGAGCGAGAGGCGTGAAACGAACTTGCGTCGGCGGCGCCCAATCAGAGCGCAATTCTCTCGGCTCGCAGGCTAGAACAGATGGATCACGCGAACGCCTCTTCAACCCCGGGACGACAATGATCCTCTACTATCAAACCCACTCACCCTTCGCGCGCAAGGCGCTTGTCTTCGCCCATGAGGTTGGCATTGCCGATCGGCTGGAGGTCATCCATCATGAGACCAGTCCGACCTTGCGCAACGCCGATGTCTACGCCGAAAATCCGCTTGGCAAGGTGCCGGTGCTGTTGCGGCCAAATGCGTCGCCGATCTTCGATTC
The DNA here is from genome assembly GCF_003999135.1 of Mesorhizobium sp. M7A.F.Ca.CA.004.06.1.1. Lineage (NCBI taxonomy): Bacteria > Pseudomonadati > Pseudomonadota > Alphaproteobacteria > Hyphomicrobiales > Phyllobacteriaceae > Mesorhizobium > Mesorhizobium sp. M7A.F.Ca.CA.004.06.1.1. Next base: position 7,223 of record NZ_RZPQ01000163.1, read on the forward strand.
CGATGTCATCTGCGCCTATCTCGACACACTGCATGACGGCCGCAAGCTGCTGCCGCAGGACGGCGAGGCGCGCTGGCAGGCGTTGCGGCTTCAGTCGGTCGCCCAGGGCCTCGCGCAGACAGGCATCGCTTTGCGCTGGGAGACAGAAAGGAGACCCGAAAAGCTGCGCTATGGTGCTCTCGCCGACGGATACCGGGAAAAGATCGAGGCGAGCTACGACTGGATCGAAAGCGCGCTGGACGACGAGGCACCGCTCCATGTCGGCCACATCGCCTTGGCCACCACGCTGTCCTGGATGGCGTTCCGCCACCTGCCGCCTTTTCGCTCGCGGGCGCGGCTGACGCACTGGTTCGAGGCTTTCGAAAAACGCGTATCGATGCAGGCGACACCGCTTTCAGGTGATACGCATGACTGACTGGCGCCTCGCGAGGTCAGGGGCGGCGGCCGTTCTGCGCGTCGAAGACGTCCGGAAAGCCGATATCCTTGCGCAGCGAGGCCGGCAGCGAAAGCAGGATGCGCTCGCTGCGGTGACGAGCGCGCGCTGCCGCATACCGGGTTGCGACGCGACCGATGGATGAAAGAACCGACATGATAATTCTCCCTGGGTTGGCGCCGGCATCATCGTGTCGGCATCCCAAGGACGCGATGGGCTGAGGCTATCCGACAGACCGTCGAGATTTTTTATCGCGGCGTCTGATGGTCTGTCCGAATGCTGCCGTGCGGACCTACGCAACCCTGAGCGTAGGGATCGCTGAAACATCAACTTCACGCTCTGCGTGCCAAGCATCGAAAGCCGCTTGCATTCGAAGCCAGATCGCGGCGCCGTCGCCGAACAGCTTCCCGAGGCGAGCGGCCACAGCCGGCGAAACCGGCTTCTTTTCGCGGATGATGTCATAGAGCTGCTGCCGGGAGATCCCGAGCAGATTTGCAATTTCCACCTTGGTCTTTCCAGTTGCCGGGATAATGTCCTCAAGCAGCGCTCCCGGGTGGGAGGGACAACGCTCAATAGGACGCGTCGGCTCGTGCACGGTCATAAGTCGAACTTCTCCAGTCTGGCCGCCTCAGTGATATTGCTCGAAATCGACGCGGGCAGCGTCCTTGCCGTCGAACTCGAATGTGATGCACCACGGACCGTTGACGTGGACCGTGTAGCGGATTGGATCGAAGCCTTTCAGCGGGTGGAAATCGAAGCCGGGAAGGTTCATCTCCTCCGGCTTCTCCGAAGCTTCCAGGCGGTCAAGCCGGACAAGAATGCGCTTGTGCATCTTGGCGTCGATCTTGCCGGTCTTTCCAGTTTGAAAGAGGTCCGACAGCGCCTTGTTCTTGAAGGACTTGATCATCGATATATGTAAACAGATTGCTTACAAAAACAAGGTCTGTAAGCAAATAATTTACATGCCAGTCGACCTCCGTTGGCCTCATCCTGCCGTTTCGGCCACTGAGCGGAAGAACTCCTCGGGGTCCTCGACTTCGGTCAGCTTTCGTTTGTCGATCAGCCAGAAGCGGTTGCCGATGGCGCGGATGAAGGAGCGGTCGTGCGAGGCGAGCACGCAGCTGGCCTGATGCGCCAGCAGTTCCGCTTCCAGCGCTTCCTGGCCGTCGATGTCGAGGTGGTTGGTCGGCTCGTCCAGCAGATAGAAGTTGGGATTGGCGAGCCTCAGCGCCAGCATCATCAGCCGCGCCTTCTGGCCGCCGGACAGCACGCCGATCTTTTTCTCCTGCATCTCGATGACCACGCCAGCACCGGCCAGCAACGACCGTGCGCGCTGCTCGCCGACATCGTAGCGGCGCGAGACCATCGCCAGCGGCGTGTCGTCGCCGCTGATGCCCGACAGCGCCTGATCGCTGTAGCCGAGCACCGTCGACGGCGTCACCTTCACATTCCGCACCGTGTCCGGTTCGATGATGGCATTGCGGATCAGGGTGACGAAGCGCGACTTGCCGACGCCGTTGCGGCCGAGCAGCACGATGCGGTCGCC
>NZ_RZPQ01000164.1:0-9194 GCF_003999135.1 Mesorhizobium sp. M7A.F.Ca.CA.004.06.1.1
ATGTCACTTGGATTCAGTGTTTCCGGACGCATCGGCAAGCCGGTCGCCGACGTCTTCGACGCGGTCGTCAATCCGAAGAAACTGAGCGGCTATTTCACCACGATCGGCGGCGCCAGCGCCCCGCTGGAAGCTGGCGCCGGCGTCGTCTGGTGGGGCAAGGTGCCGGTCGAGGTCGACGAAGTGGTCAAGGACAGCCGCATCGTGCTGCGCTGGGATGCCACCGACGCCGACGGCAAACCCGCCTACAAGACCCGCATCGAGATGAATTTCGAGCCGCTCGACGATGGCGGCACCTTCGTCACCATCGCCGAGAGCGGTTGGCAGGAAGGCGCGGTCGGCCTGAAGAAGTCCTACCTCAATTGCGAGGGCTGGTCGCAGATGCTGGCCTGCATGAAGGCCTATGTCGAATACGGCATCAATTTGCGCGACGGCTACTATCGCAGCGAGATGAGGGGCGAACCCGCCAACGAGACCAATATCTGAGCGACTATGGGGAGGATGGAGATCCGCAATGAAGAAAGTAACGCCATTCCTGATGTTCGAGGGCAAGGCCGAAGAGGCAATGACCCTCTATTGCGAGACCATTCCCGGCAGCAGCGTGCTTGACGTCACGAATTACGGCCCCGGCGAAGACGGCCCGCAAGGAACGGTCAAGCTGGCGCGGGTGTCGATCGCTGGGCTGGAAGTCATGGTCTTCAACAGCCCCGTGCACCACGCCTTCACGTTCACGCCATCGGTCTCGCTCTATGTGGACTGTTCCTCAGAAGAAGAGCTGAACCGGATTGTCGAGACACTGGGCGAGGACGGCGCGTTCCTGATGCCACCGGACAATTACGGCTTCAGCCGCCGTTTCGCATGGCTCAACGACAGGTTCGGGGTCTCCTGGCAGATAAATCTCGCATGACCAGCCTGAGCAAAGGCGACAACAGCCGAACACGACAACGGAGCCAGCTATGACCACGAAAATCACCGGCGGCATCAACATCGCCATGAAGGTACCGCCGCACCAATATGAGGCGACGATCGCCTTCTACCGCGACGTCGTCGGCCTGAAGCCGTTCACAGACAAAGCACCGGCCATCGGCTTCGAGCTTGGCCCCAACCGCCTGTGGATCGATGAGGCGCCGATGATGAGCCAGGCCGAGGTGTGGCTGGAGCTGTTCACCAAGGATTTCCCCATGGCTGCGGATCATTTCGCCAAGGCCGGTGTTGTGCGTTGCGACGCCATTGAGCCCTTGGGCGAGGGCTTCCGCGGCGGCTGGATCACCAACCCTGCCAACATTATTCACATGCTGCGCGAACCGGACGCCTGGTGAGCGCCGAATCCCGAAAGGAGCATCCGATGGACATCCGCGAAAAACCATTCGCCGAAGCCGGCATGCTGATCCGGCGGCCTGTCGCCGATGTATTCGAGGCCATCGTCGATCCGGCCATAACCACGAAATTCTGGTTCACCCATGGCAGCGGCCGGCTGGACAGCGGCAAGCAGGTCCTCTGGGAGTGGCGCATGTACGGCGTCTCGACGACGGTCGACGTCAGCGAGATCGTCGCGAATGAAAAGATCGTCATGCAATGGAGCGATCCGCCAACCACCGTGGTCTGGACATTCACCGAAATGCCTGGCGAGACGACCTTTCTCGAGGTTCGCAATTTTGGCTTCGCCGGGGATGGCGACGAGCAGGTGAAAGAGGCCGTCGGCTCAACCGGCGGCTTCACGCTGGTGCTGGCCGGCGCCAAGGCGTGGCTGGAACAGGGCCTGACGCTCGGCCTGATCGGCGACCGTCACCCGAAGGGCGTGCCAGGACATTAGGTATTCTGGGTCTGCCTCAATGCCCGCCGCCCGACTTCTTACGTCGCCGCGCCAGCATGTTGAGCCCCTCGACCAATGCCGAAAAGCCCATCGCCGCATAGATGTAGCCCTTGGGCACATGGTAGCCCATGCCGTCTGCGATCAGCGTCATGCCGATCATCAGAAGGAAGCCCAGCGCCAGCATGACGATGCTCGGGTTCTTGGCGATGAAGTTGGCCAGCGGCCCGGCCGCCAGCATCATCACGGTGACCGCGACGATCACGGCGATGTACATGATGGCGATCTCGTCGGTCATGCCGACGGCGGTGATGATCGAATCGATCGAGAAGACCAGGTCGAGCAGCAGGATCTGGAAGATCGCGCCGGCAAGGCTGATCTGCAGCGTCTCGCCCATCATCGTATCCTTGTGGTCGTCGGGATCGACGGTGTGATGGATCTCCTTGGTCGCCTTCCAGACCAGGAACAGGCCGCCGGCGATCAGGATCAGGTCGCGCCAGGAAAAACCGTGACCGAAGGCCGTGAACACCGGCGTGGTAAGCTGGACGATGATCGAAATGGTGGCCAGCAGCACCAGCCGCATGATCAGGGCCGCCGAGATGCCGAGCCGGCGGGCACGGGCCCGTTGTGCTTCCGGCAGCTTGTTGGTCAGGATCGAGATGAAGATCAGATTGTCGATGCCGAGCACGACCTCGAGCACAATCAGCGTCAGCAGCGCGACCCAAGCCGTCGGGTCGGAAACAAATTGAAAATGCGGCGCCAGGAATTCGATGAGCTGCATGGAGGTCGTCCCCTCTTTCAACGATCTAGAGCAGTGTCGCCGGCAGTTAGGTATTAAGCGTGCCTATATCAATGTCACGACCAGAAGGACGGTGCGGTTTCCTCCAGCCGTGGCCCGCGACGAAACGGCGCAATCCGCTCGGTCAGCCCTGTGCGGTCTGAAATATCGACGCCGACGCCGCACAAAGTCGCCGGTCCGGTCGCCGCCTCGAAGCGGCCTTTCGGCACCTTCGACAGGAACCGGTTGAGCGGCTCCTCCTTGTCCATGCCGAGCGAGGAATCATAGTCGCCGCACATGCCGGCGTCGGACATATAGCCGGTACCGCCGTTGAGGATCTGGTGATCGCCCGTCGGCTGGTGGGTGTGGGTGCCGATGACGAGGCTGGCGCGGCCGTCGACGAAATGCGCGAAGCACATCTTTTCCGAGGTCGCCTCGGCGTGGAAGTCGATAATCACGGCATCCGCCTGCTCGCCGAGCGGACAGGCGGCAAGCTCGCGTTCGCCGGCCTGGAACGGATCGTCGAGCTCGGGATGCATGAACACCCGGCCCATGATGTTGGCGACCAGCACGCGCGCGCCGCTCCTGGCGATATAGACACCGGAGCCGCGCCCGGGCGTGCCCTTGGGAAAGTTGGAGGGACGCAGGAAGCGCTCTTCGCGCGGCGCGAAGGCCAGCGCATCACGCTGGTCCCAGACATGGTTGCCGGTGGTGACGACATCGGCACCGGCCGCGATCGTCTCGCGAAAGATGTCTTCGGTGATGCCGAAGCCGCCGGCGGCGTTCTCGCCGTTGACGATGACGAAATCGAGTTTGAAGTCGGAGATCAGTCCGGGCAGCTGTTCCCACACCGCCGTGCGTCCTGTCTTTCCAACCATGTCACCGAGGAAGAGAAGTCTCATATGATCCCGCACCGAAGGTCAGCGAAAGCTGCATGACGCCAGTGAAGATCATGCGTCCCTTGTACTTATCTACAATTTTGGCGCGAAGCGGCGCAACCCGCTCTCGGTGAGTATTTCCGCAATGACGACGTCATGTTCCTCATCCGGCACCATTGCCACCTCCTGGCAGTCGAAGGCGATGCCGACCAGCCGCGGCGGCTCTCCCTTGTCGATCAGCTTGGCGATGGCGCGGTCGTAATAGCCGGCACCATAGCCGATGCGATGGCCGCGTGCATCGAAAGCGGCAAGCGGCACCAGCATCACAGAGGGGTCGAGCACCTCGGCTTCCTCGTGAGGGCCGACCGTGCCGAAACCCATCTCGACCATCGGCGCGCCGCGCACCAGTTCGCGAAAGACAATGGTGGTCTTGTCGAGAATGGCCGGCAGGCAAAGCCGCGCGCCCTTTTCGCGCAAGGCAAACATCAGCGGCCTGACGTCGACTTCCGAACGCATCGGCCAGAAGCCGGAAACGATCTGGCCCGGCTCGACATGGAGGTGATCGCGCGCCGTCTCCGCCATTTCAAGCGCGACCTCCACTCGCCAGAATTCATCGAGCGCATCGCGGCGTCCGAGGGCCTCACGGCGAAGCTGCTTTTTCAGGTCTTTGAGAGAGGTCATTCAGCCAGGGTAGAAAAGGTCAGATCTGGATGGAGTTTTGGGAGCGACGTTTTCCACCGCAATCATCCACCGAAATGCGGACGCGTGGCAATAAGTGACGATCCACACAACCGGTGGAGAGAGCGATCCCGGGAACCTACAAAGTAGGTGGGCGCCGTATGAGAAAACCCACGGGTCTTCCCAGGGACAGCTCCCTAAGGATCGTTAAGGCCCCGGGGAAAATGTTCTCCTGCCGGGAAGCACAGACCGTCCCGCCCAATATAGGCTGCCGGCCGGCTAAACGCCAGTGAGACGGGCATATGTTTCCATCAGGTTCAAGCCCATTCGTCGCGGCCGGCGCACCCTTGCACAGGGTGAGCCGCGTCCTTACGGTTGCCATGACCAACCGAGGAGCAAGAATGCGTTTCGAAGGCACGGCGGCCTATGTCGCCGACAAGGATCTGATGGTGGCCGTCAACGCGGCGATCGCGCTGGAGCGGCCCTTGCTGGTCAAGGGCGAGCCAGGCACCGGCAAGACGGAGCTGGCCCGCCAGGTGGCGTCAGCACTTGGCCTCGACCTCATCGAATGGCACGTCAAGTCGACGACGCGGGCGCAGCAGGGCCTGTACGAATATGACGCCGTCTCGCGGCTGCGCGACAGCCAGCTTGGCGACGAGCGCTTCAACGACATCAGGAACTACATCAAGCGCGGCAAACTCTGGGAGGCGTTCGCCGCCGGCAGGAAGGTCGTGCTTTTGATCGACGAGATCGACAAGGCCGACATCGAATTCCCCAACGACCTCCTGCAGGAACTCGATCGGATGGAGTTCTTCGTCTACGAGACCGGCGAAACCATCCGCGCCGCCGTCAGGCCGATCGTCATCATCACCTCCAACAACGAGAAGGAGTTGCCGGACGCGTTCCTGCGCCGCTGCTTCTTCCACTACATCCGCTTTCCCGACGTCGATACGCTGCACAGAATCGTCGATGTCCACTATCCCGGCATCAAGCAGAACCTGGTGCGAGCGGCGCTGACCCAGTTCTACGAAATCCGCGACGTGCCCGGCTTGAAGAAGAAGCCGTCGACCTCCGAGGCGCTCGACTGGATAAGGCTGCTGGTCGCCGACGATATCGCGCCGGAAGATCTGCGCGCCGATCCGAAGAACGCCCTGCCCAAGCTGCATGGCGCATTGCTGAAGAACGAGCAGGACGTGCATTTGTTCGAGCGGCTGGCGTTCATGGCACGAAGGCAGCAATAGGTCAGCAGCAGCGCTTTCCCTTCTGTGGACCGTTGCCCGCAGCCGAACAGGCAGGCAGCCTCGGCCAAACCTTCAGAGGAGATGACATGTCTGAGATTATCGTCCGCCCGCTCGCGCAGTCCGACCACGCCGATTGGCGGCGGCTGTGGACCGACTACCTCACCTTCTATGAGACGAAGCTGCCGGAAGAGGTCTATGCCGTCACCTGGAAGCGGCTTTTCACCGAAGGTGAGTTCGAGCCGAAAGGCTTCATCGCCACGCTGGACGGCAAGGCGGTTGGGCTCACCCACTATCTCTACCACCGCTCAGGCTGGTCGGAAAAAAACAACTGCTATCTGCAGGACCTGTTCGCCGACCCTGACGTGCGCGGCAAGGGCATCGGCGCTGCGCTGATCGAGGCGGTGAGACAGGAAGCCGAAAAAGTCGGCGTCAAGAACGTCTACTGGATGACGCACGAGACCAACACCACCGCGCGCAAACTCTACGACCACGTTGCGCGCCGCACCGGCTTCATCGAGTATGATTTGCTGTAGATAGACAATGTTCATCCCCTTTTTCCTCGAACTGAAGGCCGCGCGTGTTCCCGTTTCGCTCAGGGAATATCTGTCGCTGCTGGAGGGGCTGGAAGCCGGGCTGGTCGACTACGACGTCGAAGGCTTTTATTACCTCGCCCGTGCGGCGCTGGTGAAGGACGAGCGCCACATCGACCGCTTCGACCAGGTGTTTGCCCATGTCTTCAAGGGCATCGAAGCACTGGGCGGGCCGGATGCCGTCGATGTCGCCAATATCCCTGAGGAATGGTTGCGCCGCCTCACCGAAAAGCACCTGAGCGATGAAGAGAAAAAACTGGTCGAGGCGCTGGGCGGTTTCGAGAAACTGATGGAAACCTTGAAGCAGCGGCTGCAGGAGCAAAAAGGCCGCCACCAGGGCGGCTCGAAATGGATCGGCACCGGCGGCACCTCGCCTTTCGGCGCCTATGGCTACAATCCCGAAGGTGTGCGTATCGGCCAGCATGAAAGCCGCAACCGCCACGCGGTGAAGGTGTGGGACAGACGTGAGTTCAGGAATTTCGACGATGCCGTCGAACTCGGCACCCGCAACATCAAGATCGCGCTGAAGCGCTTGCGTCGCTGGGTGCGCGAAGGCGCCGAGGAGGAATTCGACCTGCCCGGCACCATCCACGCCACCGCCGAACATGGCTATCTCGACGTGCAGACGCGGCCCGAACGGCGCAACGCGGTGAAGCTTTTGATGTTCTTCGATGTCGGCGGCTCGATGGACGACCACATCAAGAGCGTCGAGGAGCTGTTCTCGGCTGCCCGCGCCGAATTCCGCCAGCTCGAATATTTTTATTTCCACAACTGCCTCTATGAGGGCGTGTGGAAGGACAATCGCCGCAGGCATGCCGAGGTGATTCCGACCTTCGACCTCATCCATAAATACGGTCCGGACTACAAGGTGATCGTCGTCGGCGACGCCTCGATGAGCCCTTACGAGATCGCTCACCCCGGCGGTTCGGTCGAGCACTGGAATCCGGAGGCAGGCAGCGTCTGGCTCGGCCGCCTGCTGCAGCAATGGCCGAACGCGGTATGGCTGAACCCCGAAGACCCCAAGAACTGGGGCTACACCCATTCGATTGCGATGATCCGCGACATCTTCGGCGGCCGCATGTTCCCGCTGACGCTGGCCGGGCTCGAAGGCGCGACCAAGCAGCTTTCAAGGAAGCATTAGTTGTCAGAGGTGCGGAACCATCACCTCAGAGACCATCAATCGTGAAAGTTGGCGCCGCCCCTCACTGTCCTGCCGGACATCTCTCCCCGTAAACGGGGCGAGAGGGCCTGGCCGCAACGCCGGCGCCTTTCTTGCAACGCTGACAATTGGCGAAATCGCGGACGACAGGGCCCCTCGCCCCGTTTACGGGGAGAGGATGCCGGCAGGCAGGTGAGGGGCGGCGCAGACGCCTGAAGAAGGGGGAATTCAACCTTGGAACGTCAGACACTGGGCAGTCGTGTAACAAATGCCTATCTTGACGCGAATATCCGGTTGCAATCAACAACGAGCCGGCAAGGCTGAGGAGATCACATGGACACCCATACCTACCCTGTAACTCGCACCGACGCCGAATGGCGCGCCCGGCTGACGCCGGAGCAGTATGCCGTCATGCGCGGTCACGGCACCGAACGGCCGGGAAGCTGCGCCTTGCTCTACGAGAAGCGCGCCGGCACCTTTTCCTGCGCCGGCTGCGACCAGCCCTTGTTCGAATCCAAGCTGAAGTTCGAGAGCGGCACCGGCTGGCCGAGCTTCAACGACCCGGTGCCGGGCTCGGTCGAAAACACCGTCGACCGCAGCTACGGCATGGTTCGCACCGAATGTCATTGCGCCCGCTGCGGCAGCCATCTCGGCCATGTCTTCGAGGACGGCCCGCCGCCGACCGGCCTGCGCTATTGCATCAACGGGGTGGCGCTGAAATTCGAGCCTTCGGCCTGAGCCATCCGGGTTCGACACTATTATGAAAGGGCGGCATCTGTCGCCCTTTTCGTTTAAGTATCCGTTGCCCCCCTCTGGGCAGACGATCAGACCACGATCATCGCCACCAGCCACAGCGTAGCGCCCAGCGTCATCATCCAGGCCTTGGCACCGGGTATCTTTTCGGTGGTCCGCCACACCGCCAAGGTTAGGAACAGGCTGTAGGGCACCGACGCGAAATGCACTGCCAGCACAAGCCCGAGCGGCAACTTCAATCCGAGCAGAACGAGCGCCAGCACCGATGCGGCGATGCTGACCGCGGTGCCGACGAGGACAAGGTCGCGCCAGAACAGCCGGTCGAGCGGCACCTGGCCTTGCCAGCGTGAGCGGAAAAAGGAGCCGATACCTTCTGGCAACACCGGATGTCTATCCCTGCCCCAGGACTTCGGTTACCGCGCGCTCGATACGCGAGCATTCGGTCACCAGCCAGTCGGCCATGGCTGGCCAGTTGTCCTCGGCATAGCAGTTCACCCGCCACATCGAATTGATGCCAAGACCCTCGCAACTCTGTTCCGGCCTGAGCTTCAGCCTGGCCTCGATATCGGGCTGGAATGGCTTCAACCGCGACCACGCCTGCGTGGCGCCGAACTTCTCGTTGCGACCGAAGAAGACGCCGACCTGGCTCTGCGCCGGCGCGACATACATGGAAAGAACCAAGGCGAAGTCGGGCAGCCCGCGCTGCCAGAACCAGGGTCCGCGCCTCGCCATCAGAGCCCTTTCTTCGGGATGCCGCTCGGCGAACAGCGTCCAGAAGCCGCGCTGGCGGAATTCAGAGGCGCGGCGGGCGCCGAAGTCGAATTCGCTCATGGCTCGATGCTCGCTTCGGCATCATGCTCGGCCCGAGACTGTTTCGAAATTCGCTCTGGCGAGTCATATGGTGGTGGTTTCGAGAACCGGAGCGGAGCGTACTTAAAGTACGCGAGCACCGGAAGCGCAGAAAACGCCAACAGATGGCCGCCAGAGTAGAATTTCCAGACAGTCTCTACACCATACCGAGTGCGGCCTTGTACAGATCGAGGATGGTTTCCTCTTCCTGACGCTCGGCCTGGTCCTTCTTGCGCAGCCGGATGATCGTGCGCATCGCCTTGGTGTCGAAGCCGGTGCCCTTGGCCTCGGCGAACACTTCCTTGATGTCGTCGGAAATCGTCTTCTTCTCTTCCTCGAGCCGCTCTATGCGCTCGATGAAGGCACGCAGCTGGCCGGCGGCAACAGTCTGGCTGGTATCGGTGATATCGTCGGCCATATTTTTCTCCAAAAGCATCGGCTCCGCGACTCGCGGACGACTG
>NZ_RZPQ01000165.1:0-9177 GCF_003999135.1 Mesorhizobium sp. M7A.F.Ca.CA.004.06.1.1
ATTTCTGGCCGGTTGTGGGCATCGCCGCCGTGATCTTCTCGCTGCTGCTGCTCTGGCACGAATTGCGCGGCGTTTCGCTCGACGACGTCTGGGACGGTATCACCGCCATTCCGACCCGGGGCTGGATCCTTGCCGCGCTGAGTTCGATCATCGCCTATGCCTCGCTTGCCGGCTACGACCACATCGCGCTCCTGCATATCGGCAAGCGCGTGTCGTGGCTGTTCGTCACGCTGTGCTCCTTCACCACCTATGCGCTGTCGCACAACATTGGCGGCTCGGTGTTTTCCGGCGCCGTCATCCGCTACCGCGCCTATGGTACCAGAGGCCTGACCGGACAGGATGTCGGCGTGCTGGTGGCGGTCTGCTGGATCACCTTCGTGCTGTCGACGATTTTGGCCTCGGGCCTGGTTCTGGTGTTCGAGCCTGAGATACTCGACCGGTTTTCCGGCATCGCCCATCATGGCCTGTCGGAAGCGGCCGGCATCGCGATGCTGCTGCTCGTCGCCGCCTATGTCTTCGGCAGCTGGCTGCATCTGCGCCCGCTGAAGATCGCCAGCTTTCAGCTGCATTATCCGGCGCTGCCGATCGTCGCGCGGCAGTTGCTGATCGGCCCGATCGAGTTGCTGGCCGCCGCCGCGATCATCTTCTTTGCCCTGCCCGCAGCCCACAATCCCGGCTACTTCGTCATACTGGGCGTCTTCCTCGTCTCCTTCTCGATCGCGCAGATCTCGCACGCGCCGGGCGGGCTCGGCGTGTTCGAGGTGGTGTTTCTCGCCGGCCTGTCGGACATGGATCCGGTCGGCGTGCTGGCGGCGCTGCTGGTGTTCCGGCTGTTCTACCTGATCATCCCGCTGATTCTTGGCCTGGGTGTGGTGCTGTTCTTCGAACGCTCGCAGTTCAGCCGGACGGAGCCTTGAGGAGCGGGATTGGATCTGGAGGCCGCGCGCCGGCATCTGAAGTGCGGCGCCTGAAATCACCTGACGAAACGTGCCATTGAACCACAGAGCAGGCTTGACTATTTTCCGCTGGCGGCTACAAGGCAGCGCTCACAGCGGCTTGCCCGCTCGGCCCGCACGGTTCATGACCGCGCCTGCTGGGGAATAGGTTAACGGTAGACCCACGGACTCTGACTCCGTTAGTCCTGGTTCGAATCCAGGTTCCCCAGCCAAGATAAACCCACTGAAAACACTGAATTCTTGCCGCCAACCGAAACTTGGTGGTGCATGCCGCTGTGACAAAATAAGCGAAAAATAAGCGAATTTTAGCTGCCGCTTATTTTCCAGCCGCTTGGCCATCTTGCCGCAGGCTTTTCCTTTCGCGCTGGCCACACCATTTTCGGCCATGCCGCCATCCGATGCTTTCGCCGCGATGATAGCCGGGCTTTAGGCGGCGGCTTGAGTCGCGCCGATATCGCTAGCAGAGCCGGGGTTTCGCAGAACGACGATTCGGCGCTGCATCCATGGCAACAAATCGCGACCACATGGCCGGGAGGGCGGCGCGCGTTGAGCGCTTGCACCGGGAGGTGGTCGCCGGACCAAGACGCAATCCTACGCCTAAGCTTCTTTTTTTTCGAGCCATTGGATGAAGCCGAGATTTCGAGTGCGGTACTGGTTGATAGCGCTTTCCCTGCCAATTTCTTTGACCGCCTTGGCGAATCGCGTCAGTATTTCGATCATCTCGGGCGTGGCGTCGATCAGGTTCATGTAACGGCGTAGGCCGGCGAGCATGTCCCTCAGTTCCTCACCCTCATGCCCCTTGAGAATCTGGACATAACTTTCCACATCAATCGTAGCCGCTTCAGCCAGCAGTTCCGGATCGGTGATATTCTTGGCGAGCGCCATCACAGTCTCGTCGGTTGTGCGCTTCGGTTTCGTGGCGTTTTCAGCTTCCTTGATCCGCTTGAGCAGTTCAGGGGACAACTCCCGGCCGAACTCGTACAATCTATCGGTATCGAAGGCGGCGGGCTCATCCTTCTTTTCCCGGATGTATAGTGTGACCAGCTCTTCTGCGCGCGGATCTCCCAACTCACGGAACGTGCGCTCGACGCTCACTAAGTCGCCGAGGTCCAAGTACTTAAGCTCGCTTGCAAAAACCTCGACGAACCTGTCGAGTATGGGCTTGATCGGCTTCGTGAAGGACAGATGTAGGTCATCCCAAAGCTCCCGCATGGCTTCTTTTGCCTTGCGGTACATATCAGCCTCATTCAGCTCCTTCGCGTGCGCGTTCAGCCGCGATTGATCGAAGTATCCATTCTGGACAGCCTCAAGGAGGGTCAGGTCGAACGCGCTGGTGCCTGTGTACCGGTATTGGACAAGCAGGTCGCGCCATTTCAGGTCGAGGTCGGCGTCCTCCTTGATCGGGTTATAAGCGTTGACTCGCTTCAGGTAGTCGAGCGGTGGTGCGCCCTTTGGCTGAAGGTAACTCCAGGCGAGTAGGGTGATTGTCCGAACAGCATCCATTGTCACGCTAAAGGAATATCCGGCGAGCATAGGCGCGACCTGCTTAGCCAGAGCTAGAATTTTCCAGATCACTCGGACGTTCTTGATGCCCAGCAGGATAGCATGCTGACGGACCATGGCGGCGATGTTGTCACCGTCCCCCGGAATAGCGATGTCGGCAATCTCGGCGCAAGAAGGGTCGAACCGCAAGTACAAGTCCACCACCTTCTCTAAGTAGGACTCGAATTCACCCTTGTCCTCTAGTTGCTCGTCATTGAGGATCAGCACAACCTTGCACTTCCGATCGTCTCTGAGCTGGGAGATGTAGCCCAACACATCGACGCTTCTGAGCCCATCGCCCTTGCGTTCCAGATCATCGACCAGGACGATCTGATTGCGGATGCTGAGTGCTGCTGCTTCAACGGCTGCTTCACTGGCACTACCGGTAAGAGATGCGAAAACCTTCCATACGACGTTGGAGGATTTCGCCTCGTTTATGTAGTCGGTGTAGTCGTTAAAATCGAACGGCTTTCCGATTTTCTCAATCGCCACCGTGGACTGAAAAATGTCGCGCTTGATGTCTTGAATCGAGTTCAGGCCGAACAATGAGACTTTTGCGTAACGTTTCAGCTTGAGTTTTTTACTGAGGACCGCCTTCGAGAGAACATCGTCCCAGGTATATGTCTTGCCCGTGCCCCAATCACCGCGGATACACAGAACCTGCTCCTTATTTGACGCTAGAAACTGACCGATGGCTTCACGCACCCGCTGCACTGACATAATACCCCCCTCCGCAAGTAGCGGACAAATGTAGCTGTCCTGCGCCAAGATGCCAGGGCCGGACGACGGCGTTACGCGTGACGAGCGTCTTTCGCCCAGAAGATGGTCTCTGGAAGATCGTGCATCGTCACGCCGATCCGATAACGACGGCTCAGCGGGCCAATTCGGTACTCCGCCGATAGACGCTATTATCGATCTGGCGCCTGGGTGCGGAACATGGTCCTTTAATTAAATTAGCAGAAATGCATAAAAAGGCCTATAATTCGGACAGCCGGCATTCCCCCCCAAGCCGGTTAGGCTCGGCGCCAGTCCCCCCTCGATACCCCCCGACGCCGGGCCGCTGCTCCTAAGCCGCTGTCAGGATGAGCGCGCGAGCGATATGACGCGTCATCGGTGTCTATGCGACGGAATCATGAAAGGCGAGATTGCCCGGTCGTTGCGTGCGCCTTAGCGAAGCTTCATGAAGGGTTCCTGCACGAGGCCGCGTCATGCTCACTGATAGCCAGTACATTCTCGAACGCATCAGCCAAGGCTGCGTGACGCTCTCCGATGGCGAGTTCGTCATCGACAGGCTGGTTAAGTATTTCGGCAATGGGAGGATCCGCTGGCATGTCGAATTCCGTGGGCATCGCATCGAGCTGACGACAGGCCAGCTCAAGAAGCAGCCGACCTTCCGCAGGAAGATACTCGAACAGGCTGGGGTGCTGCCGCCCCAGCGTGCCGGGACCGACTACAGGCGATGGGCACTCGATTTGAGGAAGAATGCCATCGAGCTTCCGTGGCGGGACAGGCCGGTGGACGTCGGCTTCGCCATCGACAGGCTCGCCAGCCACGGCGACGGGCGCTGGACGGTCGAATACCAGGGCAAGGCCATCAAATTCACGACGACAAAACTCCGCAGGCAGGTGAGTTTCCGCAAACGCATGCTGGCCAAGGCCAAGGTGTTGCCGCCTCAGTTGGACCCGGCTGCCTATCGCAAGTGGATGGACTGGCTCATTCAAAACGCCGCCGAGGCCGACCCGCAGACCGGCGATGCCTTGGTGAGCGAGAAAAGCTGGCTTGACGACCTGCCTGAGCTGGCCGGCTGGCAAAATGAAACACCGCCTCCAGAGACCAGCTAAGAGCGGCGACAGTATCCAAATGCAAGCAGCGATGGCACTCGTTGCGTTTGCCATGCCTGCCAGTTTCGGCACACATTGATGGCGAAGGTAGTCTGACCAGAGCTGGCTCGCTGGCAATCAGAATTGAAATGAGACCACATGGACCGCTTCGACCTCGGCACCTACCGCCGTCCCATCTCCACTCGTTCTTCAGAAACCCAGCGTTGGTTCGATGTTGGCCTCAACTGGTGCTACGGCTTCAACCATGAGGAAGGCATCAAGTGTTTTGAGAAGGCGCTCGAAACAGATCCTAAATGTCCGATGGTGCATTGGGGCATCGCCTATGCCGCCGGACCTTTCTACAATCTGACCTGGAAAGAACATGGCGAGGCCGAGGCCGACAGCGCGACCAAGCGCTGCTTCGAGCATGTCCAGCTGGCCCGGGCCAATGCGGCTTCCGCCAACGAGATCGAGAAGCGGCTGATCGAGGCGCTGGCCGCCCGCTTTCAGAAGCCATACCGGGTGAGCCCAGAGGAATTCGAACGGTGGGATGATAGCTATGCCGCCGCGATGCGGCTTGTGTATCGGGACTGTCCCGACGACCATGATGTGATGGCACTGCTGGTCGAAGCGCTGATGATGCGCACGGTGCGGCGGCTGTGGAACCTCAAGACCGGCGCGCCGGCGCCGAATTCCGATGTCGTCGAGGCGCTCGACGTCTGCGAACGGTCGGTCCGGCTTGCCGATGAGGCCGGCGCAGCACAGCATCCGGCGATCGTCCACCTGCACATCCATCTGCTGGAAATGTCCACCATGCCGGAGCGCGGCATGCGGTCAGCGGATCTGCTCGGCGAAATGTGCCCCGATGCCGGGCACATGAACCACATGCCGGGGCACATCTATGTGCTGTGCGGCGAGTATGAGAAAGCCAAACGCGCCAGCGAAAAGGCGGTACGCGCCAACGACCTCTATCTCGCCTATGCGGACGAGCCGACCTACTATTTGCTCGGCTGCTGCCACGATCTGCACCTGATGATGTTCACCTGCATGTTGTCGGGCCAGTACCAGCCTGCACTGTGGGCCGCCGATCGAGTGCGCAGCCTGGTCGCGCGCGACGTGGTCGCCATCCCCGGCCGGCCCAAGCTCACGCAGACGGTGGAAGGCTACCATGCGATGAAATCGCATGTGCAAGTGCGCTTCGGCCGCTGGCAGGAGATCATCGACGAACCGGCGACCGCGGAGCCAGGCCTCTATGTGCTGACGGCGGCCATGCAGCACTACGCCAAGGGTGTGGCGCATGCGACGCTTGGGAATTTCGCTGAAGCCGAGCGCGAGCGCGAAGTGTTCCATCGGCATCTGAAAGGCATTGCGCCCGAGCGGCGCTTCCTCAGCAACCCGGCGCAGGCTTCGCTGGCTGTCGGTGTCGCCCTGCTCGACGGCGAGCTGGCGTACCATCAGGGCCGGCATGACGAGGCCTATGGCCATTTGCGGCAGGCGGTCGAGCTTGACGACAATTTGTCCTACACCGAACCGTGGGCCTGGATGCACCCGCCGCGCCATGCGCTGGCGGCGCTGCTTCTCGACCAGGGCCACGCGCAGGAAGCAGAACAGGTCTATCGCGACGATTTGGGCCTGAGCGGCACGGTGCAGCGCTGCGCCCAGCACCCGAACAATGTCTGGGCACTGCACGGGCTGGTGGAATGCCTGAATCGGCGCGGCGAGACTGATGAATTGCCGATATTGCAGACAAGCCTTGCCGCGGCGCTGGCCAGGGCGGATGTGCCGATCACCTCGTCCTGCCTGTGCAGGACGAGCGCGCAGCAAGGCTGCTGTCACTGACGCGAAGTCAGCCTGCCGCCATTGTTGCGGCCGATCGGCTCGCCAAACAAATTGTCGGCCGATCATCGTTGGCGGTGGAAACCTCGCCGCCCGGTCGTGTCACCTGCCGATCAGCCCAGGCTCCACGCTTTGTCTCGTACCACGCCTTCCTCGATCAGCACCGAGCAGTCTATCTCATCGTGAAGTTGGGCGTTTGGGTCGGACAAAAGCCAGGAAGCATAGGACCGAAGCTGCTTGAGCCTGGCTGTTTTCTCAAGCCGGGCCTGGCGCTCATCCTCGGCTGCCGGTCTTCTGTCCTTCTGGGCAGGAAATTGCATGCTGGCTCTCCTCGGTCACCGAGCTGCGCTTCGATTGAAGCCAACACATGCGCTGGCGAGAGTCGCCATCCATCTGGATGATGGCGGACCCTTATCAACAATGCACCCGCGCCACCGCCGGGTGCTCCCTGGTCCGGGTTCGCTGCGGCGCATCGGCACTCGGCAGTCGGACGCAGCCAGGGGAATGGAACCAGATCGGCCGTGCGACGTCATAGAAGCAGGTGCTCATACAGGAGTGTGACCTCCATGATCAGGCTCGTTCTTGCCGCTGCCGCCATGCTCGTCATGGCATGGGACGCAACGGCGGCGGCAAAACTGGACGCGGCCACTGTCAACAACGCCCAATTTGACGGCAGCGAAGCGAAAGGCGTCAGTGCGACCGTGCTGAAGGCGCAAATCCTCCTGGATCGTGCACGCTTCTCGCCAGGCCTGATCGACGGCCGCCAAGCGGAGAACTTCAGCCGGGCAGTCGGTGCGTTTCAAGCGGCCAACGGACTGCCTGCCGACGGCAAGCTTAACCGCGAGACATGGGACAAGCTGGTCGCGAGCTCCTCGCGCCCGGCGCTTGAGACCTACGAGTTGACGCGCAAGGATGTGCGTGGACCGTTCACCAGGCGAATTCCGGCGCGCATGGAGAGGATGGCCCGCCTGCCCCGGCTCGCCTATCACAATGCCCTGGAAAAGATGGCGGAGCGCTTCCACAGCAGCGAGGAACTGCTTGAACGGCTCAATCCCGGCATCGGCTTCAGGAAGGCGGGGCAAAAGCTGCTGGTGCCAGCTGTAACCCGAGGTGATCCGCCGCAAGACATTGGGAACGTCGAGGTCGACAAGAGCGCTCGCCAGGTTCGCGTGCTCGACCCTTCCGGCAAAGCGCTTGCGACGTACCCCGCCTCGATCGGGAGCCAGGAGAAGCCCGCGCCGAGTGGCGAGGCAGAGGTCAAACGCGTGGTGCGCCACCCAACCTATCACTACGATCCCGAGTTTGCCTTCAAGGGGGTGAAGACGAAGCGCCCCTTCACGATCGCTGCCGGGCCGAACAATCCGGTGGGATCGGTCTGGATCGATTTGTCCATCGATAGTTATGGCATTCACGGGACTCCGGACCCAGGCAAGATCGGAAAGACCTTCTCGCATGGTTGCATCAGGCTGACCAACTGGGATGCCGAAGACCTCGCCTCCGAAGTGCAAAGAGGCACAAAGGTCGTCTTCAAGGAAGAAGCGGCAGGATCGGTCGAACAAGGATCGCAGTAGGCAGGCGCCACGGGCTAACTTTCGACCGTGTGACTGGCGTCACCGAAGGCGTAGGGCGGCGCCCCTACCCCAGCCACTTCTCGTAGTCGGACACCAGCAGATGGACCGGGGCAACGTCTTCGTCGATGTTGGAAAAACGGCCGATCGGTTCGCGAAACACATTGTCGGTGAGATCGTCATTGACGGTCGAGACCTCGCCGATCAGCACGTCCTTGCCCTCGGCCCAGAAGGCATGCCAGACGCCGGGCAGCAGCGTGACGCTCTGGCCCGGGTCGAGCTTCAGGAGCCCGCCCGCGGGCAGCCTGTGGATGGTTCCGTCGACCGGCACCGAAACCTCCGCCTTGGGATCGATGCCGCCGTCGCGGTCATGCATGAACAGTTCCAGCACCAGCTTGCCGCCGCCACGGTTGATGATGTCCTCGGCCTTGATGTTGTGGCGGTGCATCGGCGACAGCTGGTCCTTGCGCGAGATCATGATCTTCTCGGCATAGAGCATACCCATGCCCTTCTTCATGTCCTCGTAGCGGCCGTTGCGAACGGTGAACAGGAACAGGCCGAGTTCCCTGAATTTCTCTTGCCCGTAATCGGTGATGTCCCAGCCGAGCCGCGAGGTGAATACGGCCGACGAGTCGACCTGACGCGCCTTGGCCTCCTGCGGCGACCAATAGGCGAAGGGCGGCATGATGTAGCCGAACGAGCGGATGAAAGCGTCGGCTTCGCGGATGATGTCGTTGATGGCGGAGCGCTTCATGATCATGATCCCTTCGTATCGATTTGTCTGGCAGATCGCATAGCCGAACGCCGATGCGGTGTCGATCCATCTCGCCGTCCTGTCCGGCGTTGCGCAGGGCGTATGGACCACAGATCCGCTTGCCTGGCCGCGTGACATCACGGATTTTCAGGGCCATAAAACCCGCGGATTCCTCATGGGGTGAAAGATGATGCCGACCGTTCACGATCTCGATACGCCATCCATCCTGATCGACGCCGCGCGCGCGGAAGCCAACATTGCCCGCGCCCAGGCGCATGCCGACAAGAACGGGCTGAAGCTCCGGCCGCATATCAAGACGCACAAATTGCCCTACTGGGCGAAGAAGCAGATAGCGGCCGGCGCCGTCGGCATCACCTGCCAGAAGATCGGCGAGGCCGAGGTGATGGCCGATGCCGGGCTGAACGATATTTTTCTTCCCTACAACATCCTTGGGCGCGCCAAACTGGAACGCCTTCTGGCGCTGCACGGGCGCGTCACCCTGTCGGTGACAGCGGACAGCATGGAGACGCTCGAAGGGCTGGCAACCACCTTCACCGATGCCGGCCATCGTTTGCAGGTGCTGGTCGAATGCGACACCGGCATGGGACGCTGCGGCGTGCAGTCGGCTGATGAAGCGGTTGCGCTGGCAAGACAGATCGACAGAGCCGGTGGCCTCGCCTTCGGCGGACTGATGACCTACC
>NZ_RZPQ01000166.1:0-9175 GCF_003999135.1 Mesorhizobium sp. M7A.F.Ca.CA.004.06.1.1
GGCGGCGAGCCGTTGGCGGCGAATGCGCCGCGCTCATAGACCAGCCGCACGATCGGCTCCGACATCACCCAGAGTGCCGCGGCTGCCGGCAGGGTAAGGAACAGCGTGAACTCGACCGAGCGGTTCTGCAGATTGGCCGCCTCGATCAGATTGCCCGACTTCAGCGCCCGCGACAATTCGGGCAACAGCACGATCGCCACCGCAACACCGACCACGCCGAGCGGCAACTGGTAGATGCGGTCGGCATAGGCGAGCGAGGATACCGCGCTGTTCTGCGCCGAGGCGATCGCCGTGCCGATCAGCTGGTTGATCTGGGTGATGCCGCCGGTGATGGCCGCCGGCAGCGCCAGGATCAGCAGCCGCTTGACCGCGGGCGTCATTTTCGGCCGGCGGAAGCCGATCGAGATGCCGGCGTGGCGCACCGCCACCCAGACGATCGCCAGTTGCACCAGTCCGGCGGCAAGCACGCCCCAGGACAGCCCGTAGCCGACGGTGAGGGCATCCGAGCCCTTATACCAGGCATAGGCGAGCACGCCGATCAGGATGATGTTGAGGAACACCGGTGCCACCGCGGCGGCGAAATAGCGGCGCAGCGAATTCAGCATGCCCGCCATCATCGCGCCCAGCGACATGCAGATCAGATAGGGAAACATGATCGTCGCCAGCGTCACCGTGGTGTCGAACTTCCCCGGCGTGCCGGCAAAACCCGGCGCCACCAGATAGCGCACGATCAGCGGCATCGACAGTTCCATGATGATCGTCAGCGCCAGCAGCGCCGTGAACAGCACGCCGAACACTTCCTCGGAAAAGCGCTTGGCGCCTTCGGTACCGTGGGTCTCGATCTCCTTGGCGAACAGCGGCACGAAGGCGGCGTTGAAGGCGCCTTCGGCAAACAGCCGGCGAAAGGTGTTGGGAAACTGGAAAGCGGCGTTGAAGGCATCGGCGACCGGTCCGGTACCGAGTGCGGCGGCCATCAGCATCTCGCGGCCGAAACCGAGCGCGCGGCTCATCAGCGTGCCGGAAGCGACCGTTGCGAATTTCTTGACGAGGCTCATGCTTTTGGGAACTGCCTGCGAAATTGGGACGAAGTGATGGTCGTTGTCACTCGGCCGCCGCCCTGGACTTGCCGCCGCGTTCGGGCACGATGCCTTCGAGCGTTGCCATCAGCCGATTGCGGATGGTGGCGATGCGGGCCGGGCTGTCTATCTTCTGGCCAGTGAGATCGGTGACATAGAAAGTGTCGATGACCTTTTCGCCGAAGGTGGTGATGTGGGCCGATGCGATGTCGAGCGACAGGTCGGAAAGCGTTCCGGTGATCTCCGACAGCAGTCCCGGCCGGTCGAGGCCCTCGACCTCGATGACCGAAAAACGGTTCGACAGCGTGTTGCGGATTTCGGCGCGCGGCGGGATCTTGAACACCTTGGAGCCGCGCCGCGGCTTGGTGCGCTTCTCGATCATTTCCGGCAGCCAGCTCTTGCCCGACAGCACGTCCTCGATCAGCCGGCCGACACGCTCGGCACGCCGGCGCTCATCCTCGTCGCGATCGAATTCTCTGCTGATCAGGATCGTGTCGAGGGCGCGGCCATCCGACGTCGTGAAGATCTGCGCGTCGACAATGTTGCCGCCGGCTCCGGCGCAAGCCCCGGCGATGACCGAGAGCAGACGGGGGTGGTCCTGCGCCAGCACGGTGATTTCGGTCACCGCCTCGAACTGGTGGGTCTTGACCATGGTGGCAAGCTTGTTGCCTGACACGTCGGCTTCGCGGATGAACTCGGCATGGCGCAACTGGTCTGCGAGATCGACGGTCAAAAGGTAATTCTCGTAGTGTTGGCCGACATAGCGCTTGCGGGCTTTGTCCGGCCAGTCGGCAAGCGCCTCGGCCAGGCGCTCGCGCGCCGCCGCCGTGCGCTGCGCGCGCGACACTTCCGAAAACCCGCCGGTCAGCAGCAATTCGGTCTCGTAGTAGAGCGTGCGCAGCAGCTGGCCCTTCCAGCCGTTCCAGACACCGGGTCCGACGCCCCTGATGTCGCAGACGGTGAGGATCAAAAGCAGCTTCAGCCGCTCGACCGACTGCACGATCGCGGCAAAATCCTCGATGGTCTTGCGGTCGTTGAGGTCGCGGGTCTGCGCCGTCATCGACATCACGAGGTGGTTCTCGACCAGCCAGGCCACGGTTTCGGTATCGGCAGGCGACAGCCCCATATGCGGGCAGATGCGACGGGCGATCCTGGCCCCGGCCTCGGAATGGTCCTCCGGCCTGCCTTTGGCGATGTCGTGCAGCAGTACGGCGACATAGAGCGCCTCGCGGCTCTTCTTCAGGCCCGGCATCAGCGTGTGCGACAAGGGGTGGACCTTTTCGCCGTCGCCGCGCTCGATCTCGGCCAGCACGCCGATGCAGCGGATCAGATGCTCGTCCACCGTGTAGTGGTGGTACATCGAGAACTGCATCATGGCGACGATCTTGCCGAAATCCGGGATCAGCCTGCCGAGCAGTCCGGCTTCGTTCATGCGACGCAGATTGAGTTCGGCATTGCGATCCGAGGTCAATATGTCGAGGAACAGCCGGTTGGCCTCCTCGTCGCGCCGCAGCGACTTGTTGACCAGGCCGAGCGAACGGGTCAGCAGCTTCAGCGCGTCAGGGTGGAATTCCAGACCGTGCTTGTCGGCGAACCAGAACAGCCTGAGCAGATTGACCGGATCGCGCTCGAACACCTGGTCGTCGGCGATGTTGATGCGGTGGTTGTCGACAATGAAGTCGGAAGTACCGGCCAGCTTGCGCTTGCGCCTGGAGAAAGTCAGGAAGATGCGGTTGAAGCCAGGTACGTGCTTGGCCTGCTCCTCCTCGAGCGCGGCGCAGAAGATGCGGGTCAGGTCGCCGACGTCCTTGGCAACGAGAAAGTAGTGCTTCATGAAGCGCTCGACCGCCGACAGGCCGGGGTGTGTGGTGTAGCCGAGCCGTTCGGCGATCTCGCGCTGGATGTCGAAATGCAACCGCTCTTCGGCCTTGCCGGTGAGGAAATGCATGTGGCAGCGTACCGCCCACAGGAAATCCTCGGCCTTCTGGAACTCGCGGTATTCGCCCTCGGTGAAGACGCCCTTGTCGACCAGTTCCTCACCGGTGCGCACCCGATAGAAATATTTGCCGATCCAAAACAGCGTCTGCAGGTCGCGCAGGCCGCCCTTGCCGTCCTTGACGTTGGGCTCGACCAGATAGCGGCTTTCGCCGGCCTTGGCATGGCGGTCATCGCGTTCGGCAAGCTTGGCCTGGACATATTCGGGGCCGGTCGTGCGCACCACCTCATGGTCGAACCGCAGCATCAGTTCATCATAGAGCTTTTCCTCGCCCCACAGGAAACGTGCTTCGAGGATCGAGGTGCGAATGGTGACATCGGTGCGCGACAGGCGCAGGCATTCGTCGATGTTACGGGTGGCGTGGCCGACCTTCAGCCCCAGGTCCCACAGCATGTAGAGCATGTATTCGACTGTCTGTTCGCCCCACGGCGTCTGCTTGTAGGGCAGCAGGAACAGAAGGTCGATGTCGGATCCGGGCGCCAGCGTTCCACGGCCGTAGCCGCCGACAGCGACAACGGCCATGCGCTCCGCCGAAGACGGGTTCTTGACCCGGTAGACATGGGTGACGGCGAAATCGTAAAGCGCCCGGATGATCTCGTCCATGAGGTGCGACAGCCGCGCCGCGCAGGCGCTGCCGCCGCCATCGTCCATCAGCATGCGTTCGGCAATGGCGCGCCCTTCCGCCAGTCGTCCCTTGAGCAGTTGGAGCACGCCATTGCGCGCGACCTGCCCGGAGCCGTCGCCCGCCGTGGCCGCGGTCAGCGCGGTCATCTCGCGGCGCAAGGCTTCGCCGTCGATCAATTCGTCGAGCTTCAGGGAGATTCTTGCCATATACCCAGCCGGCCTTGCCGTTTCGGCGGCGTCTATAGCGCGTTTTCGCGGCGCTGGGTATGGGGCGTTGAAAGCCGGTTCAAGACCCGGCTGAGCTCTGGCTCGGATAAGTAAATGGAATGACCATTCTCCGCTTCAGTCGACAGAAATCGGCAATGCGCTTGCCTATTCGCCGAGCCTCGGCTTTTACCTTCGCTATGGCTGTCTTTCTGCGTCTCCCGGTCCCGGCGGCGCACTGGATATCGCGCTTTTCCCTGAGCAGGCTTGGCAATTGGAGCGCCCTGTCGCCAAGGAACTGATCTTGTGCGCAGAGCGCAGGAACAAGCTGATAGATCGTCTCGCCTCGCAAAACCGAAAACTCGGGGTTGAAGACAAGGTCGTCGACAGCGATGCCGATCTCCTCTGTGGCCTTGATCAGGTCGAGCGCGGTTTGCCTGGAGATGATGTAGCCGGCGGTTCCTATATGTCCGGCGTCGAGTTTGGATGTGGAAAAGCCGTGACCGATGGCAATGCGCTTGCGTCGGATCACGGTCTTGCAAAAATAGCTTTCGAGCTTGACGACTTCGGCATCGGCTGGAATCCAGTCGCTGTCGCGAAGCAATGCGCCGGCTTTCGCGGCAAAGACGATGTCGTCCTCGAAGATTGCCCCGTAGCGAGCGTCGCCTTGCGCGATGGCGGCCCAGCAGGCCCGGTGACTGAGCAGGCAGGCGATCTCGCCGTCAGTCAATGGCAGCCTGTTCCGATATCCGACATTTTGTGGCAGCTGGTCCAGGTCCGGCCGATCCCGTGCGTCGATGGCCTGAACGCGTTCGAATGGGACGCCGATGCGGACAAACTCCGCCGTCACACGGGCAAGGCGATCGGGAGACCGATCGAGATTGATGACCAGACGCTTCATTGCCAAAGAAAATCTCACCCCCGGGACGCTCGCTCTCTAGCAGGCGTGGTGTTGCCGCGTGATACTTTTTTTGGGGAGGATGGACGCGCCGTCGACCGGAAAAGAAAGTCGAAACAGCCCTTGACCTTCCAGTTACTGGAAGCCCTATCTCCGCGTCACACACCGACCCATCGAGGCATTTTCGAATGACGCATTCCGATCACGATCATCACGCGCATGGTAGCTGCTGCTCGACAAAAGGCGCCGTGCCCACCACGAAGAGCGTCGTCCGCGACCCGGTCTGCGGCATGACTGTCGATCCGGTCGCCGGCAAGCCGACGGCCGAGCATGATGGCCATCCCTATCATTTCTGCAGCCAGGGCTGCCGCGCGAAATTCGTCGCCGAGCCGGAAAAATTCCTGACGGCCACCGATCCGGTTTGCGGTATGAGCGTCGACCGCGCGACAGCCAGGCACTTTGCCCGCCACGAAGGCCAGGGCTTTTACTTCTGCTCGGCCGCCTGCCAGGCGAAATTCGAGGCGGAGCCGCAAAAATATCTCGGCGACAGGCCGGCACCGCAGCCGATGCCCAAAGGCACGCAATACACCTGCCCGATGCATCCCGAAATCATCCGCGACAAGCCAGGATCCTGCCCGATCTGTGGCATGGCGCTGGAGCCGATGGGCGTACCAACGGGCGATGAAGGGCCAAATCCCGAGCTGGTCGATTTCACCAGGCGGTTCTGGGTGAGCGCTGCCTTGTCGATCCCCCTTCTGATCATCGCCATGGCACCCATGATCGGCCTGACGTTTGAAGGTCTGGTCGAGGACCGGGCAAAAGTCTGGATCGAACTGGTCCTGGCAAGTCCGGTGGTGCTTTGGGCCGCCTTCCCCTTCTTCCACCGCGGCTGGGACTCGCTCGTCAACCGCAGCCCCAACATGTGGACGCTGATCTCGCTCGGCGTTGGTGCTGCCTATCTCTACAGCGTCGTCGCCACGCTGTTTCCGGATATCTTTCCGCATCAGTTCCGCGGCCATGGCGGTGCGGTACCGGTCTATTTCGAGGCTGCTGCCGTCATCGTTGCGCTGGTCTTCCTTGGCCAGGTGCTGGAGCTCCGCGCCCGTGAAAAGACCGGCTCGGCAATCCGCGCATTGCTTGATCTCGCGCCGAAGACCGCGCGGCTGATCGCCGCCGACGGTTCCGAAAGCGATGTGCCGCTCGATGCGGTCAAAGCCGGCGATCGCCTGCGCATACGCCCCGGTGACGCCGTGCCGGTCGATGGCACGGTGCTGGAAGGGCGATCCTCGATCGACGAATCGATGATCACGGGCGAGCCGTTGCCGGTCGAGAAGGTCGAGGGCGATGCGCTGACCGGCGGCACCCTCAACAAGAATGGTGCGCTGATCATGCGCGCTGAGAAGGTCGGCGCCGAGACGACGCTGGCGCGCATCGTCGATCTCGTCGCCAAGGCGCAGCGCTCGCGCGCCCCGATTCAAGGGTTGGCCGATCGCGTTTCTTTCTACTTTGTCCCGGCCGTCGTCCTTGTCGCGATTGTCGCTTTCATCGCCTGGGCCGTGTTTGGACCCGAGCCCAGCCTGATCTTTGCCATCGTCTCCGCGGTGTCGGTGCTGATCATCGCTTGCCCCTGTGCGCTCGGCCTCGCCACGCCGATGTCGATCATGACCGCAACCGGGCGCGGAGCGCATGCCGGCGTGCTGATCAAGGAGGCCGCAGCACTCGAACGCTTCGCTTCCGTCGACAAGCTGATCGTCGACAAAACGGGTACGCTGACCGAAGGCCGGCCGAAACTGACCGATGTCGTCACGGCAAACGGCTTCTCCGAAGAGGAATTGCTGGCGCTTGCCGCCGGTCTGGAGAAGGGGTCGGAGCATCCGCTGGCTGAAGCCATCGTCGACGGCGCTGCTACACGCGGCGTGACCGTTGCCGAGGCCAGCGCCTTCGAGGCGGTCACCGGCAAGGGCGTGTCCGGTTCGGTCTCGGGAAAGACGGTCGCGCTCGGCAATGCTGCGATGATGGCGGACCTTGGCGTCGACATCGCATCCATCTCGGCCAAGGCCGAGGCGCTGCAGCTCGAAGGCAAGACGGCGATGTTCGTCGCTGTCGACAAGAAGCTGGCCGGCATCGTCGCCGTCGCCGACCCTATCAAGGCAACGACGGCCGAGGCGATCAAGGCTCTGCATGAAAGCGGCTTGCGCATCATCATGGCGACCGGCGACAATGAACGCACGGCCAACGCGATCGCCAGAAGCCTCGGCATCGACGAGGTCCGCGCCGGCCTGCTGCCGGAACAGAAGGCAGCCCTTGTCGAGGAACTGCGCGCAACAGGCGCCGGTGTTGCCATGGCCGGCGACGGCGTCAACGATGCACCAGCGCTTGCAGCTGCCGATGTCGGCATCGCCATGGGCACTGGCGCCGATGTCGCTGTCGAAAGCGCCGGTATCACTCTGGTCAAGGGCGACCTCAACGGTATCGTGCGCGCCCGCACGCTGGCGCAGGCGACGATCCGCAACATCCGCCAGAACCTGTTCTTTGCCTTCCTCTACAATGTGCTTGGCGTGCCGGTCGCCGCCGGCGTGCTCTATCCGCTCACCGGCACGCTTCTGTCGCCGATGCTGGCGGCGGCGGCGATGAGCCTGTCTTCGGTGTCGGTGATCGCAAACGCGTTGCGGCTGAGAACATTGAAACTCTGATCCAAGCCCCCAAATACGAAACCCATCCAACAGGAGACCATGAATGACCTTCGCCAAAAAACTCGTTCTGCTGCTGATGGCGGCCGGAATGCTGGTTACCGTCTTCCTCGAAAGCGTTCCGGCGCAAAGCGAAGAGATGAAACACGACATGGGCGCCATGGCGGCGGATGCGACCAGCCCTTCGACGGAAGGCTACAAGGCGGCGATGGACAAGATGCATGCCGACATGATGGCGTCCGACTATACCGGCAATGCCGATGTCGATTTCGTCAGAGGCATGATCCCGCACCATCAGGGTGCGATCGACATGGCCAAGGTCGAACTCGCCAATGGCAAGGATCCGGAAATCCGCAAGCTGGCCGAAGGCGTCATCGCCGCGCAGGAAGCCGAGATCAAGCAGATGCAGGCCTGGCTCGCCGCCCATCCGGTGAAGTAAGTCTTCAGCCATCGTCAGCGCGGCGAGAACGCCTCTGGATTTCTCGTCCAGCCTGTGATGCGATCGGCCTAAATGGAGCCCGCAATGCCGTCGACCATCAGAACCACCAAACTGCCCTCAGGCGAAGCCGTTCAGGTGCTTGGCCAGGGCACATGGAAGATGGGCGAAGATATCAGTCGCCGCGCCGATGAGGTGAATGCCCTCAAGCTCGGCCTCGACCTCGGCATCACGCTGATCGACACCGCTGAAATGTATGCCGGCGGCGGCGCCGAGGAGGTGGTGGCCGAGGCCATTGCCGGGCGCCGCGACGAGACCTTCCTGGTCTCGAAAGTTCTGCCATCGAACGCTTCGCGCGTGGGCGTGCAGCGCGCCTGCGAAAACAGCCTGAAACGCCTGCGCACCGACCGCATCGATCTCTATCTGCTGCATTGGCCCGGCAGCGTGCCTCTGGCCGAAACGGTCGCGGCTTTCGAGACCCTGAAAAAGGCCGGCAAGATCCGCCACTGGGGCGTCAGCAATTTCGACACCGACGAGATGGAAGAGCTGACCGGCCTGCCCGACGGCAACAATGTCCAGACCAACCAGGTGCTCTACAATCTGGTCCGGCGCGGCCTCGAATTCGACCTGGCACCCTGGAGCCTGCAACGCGGCATTCCGCTGACGGCCTATTCGCCAGTCGAGCAAGGCGCGCTGGCGCGCAATGCCAGGCTCGACGCCGTCGCTGCCCGCCACAATGCGACCCCGGCGCAAATCGCCCTGGCCTGGGTGATGCAACAGGAGGGCATCATCGCCATCCCCAAGGCCAGCAGCCAGGAACATGTCCGCCAGAATGTCGCCGCGCTCGACATCAAGCTGACGCCGCAGGACATCACCGATCTCGACCGCGCCTTCCCTCCACCAGCGCGCAAGCGCGGGTTGGAGATGATCTGACTATGTCCCCGCCAGCCCCTTCAGCCGGTAGAGCGCTTCCAGCGCCTCCCGTGGCGTCATCTCGTCGGGATTGATCTCGCCCAGCGCCGCCCCCAGCACATCACTTTTCACCGGCTTCGACGCTTCCCGCTTCACCGCCACCGAAAACAGCGGCAAATCGTCCACCAGCCGGTTCGTCTTGCCCGAAACCTCACCTTCCTCAAGCTGGTGCAGCACTTCCTTGGCGCGGTCGACCACCGCCTCCGGCAGGCCGGCCAGCCGTGCCACCTGCACCCCGTAGGAGCGGTCGGCGGCCCCCTTGCCGACCTCGTGCAGGAA
>NZ_RZPQ01000167.1:0-9152 GCF_003999135.1 Mesorhizobium sp. M7A.F.Ca.CA.004.06.1.1
AGCTGTTGGAGGATGAACCCGCTTCCCCATCGATGATGGCGTTCGAGCCAGGGGAACTGCGGCAGCTGTTGGAGGATGAACCCGCTTCCCCATCGATGATGGCGTTCGAGCCAGAGGAACTGCGGCAACTGTTGGAGGATGAACCCGCTTCCCCACCGATGATGGCGTTCGAGCCAGGGGAACTGCGGCAACTGTTAAATGAGCCTGCCTCCACTTGGGCACAAATCAATTCGACCCCACATGCGCGAGCGGACGGTGTTCATCAGCCAGCCCAGGCGCCCCTGGCTCCCTGAACGCAGAAGATAACTTTGCGGAGGAGCGATCACGCAACTGTCGTCGGCGCCGGGCCTCAGGGTGAATGGAGAGGATGGTGTCGCGTGAAGGCGCAACACGCGTGCTGACCGACCTGCATACGTAGGAAGTCGTTCATTGCTCCCAAATCGTATGTGAGGAACATTCCTGTCCCGGCTGCGCCGCGCGATGCTAGGTCGCGTTGTTCAGCGGGTCAAGCCGATGACACCTACGAAGCTACTGATCGGGCAGATCGCCGTTGTGTGCGCAATTGTCATTATCGGCGTATGGACGGCAACCCAATGGTGCGCTCAAATGCTGACCTACCAGACGCCTCTCGGCGCACCATGGTTTCTCTTCGCCGGCTGGCCAATCTACAAGCCGTGGAAGCTGTTTGAATGGTGGTTCCACTTCGATGCTTATGCGCCGGAGGTCTTCGACAAAGCCGGTACGCTTGCAGGCGCCAGCGGATTCCTGGGCTGTGCCGCCGCAATCGCAGGCTCGCTTTTGCGCGCGCGACAGCGCGGGTCGGTTACGACCTATGGGTCTTCACGGTGGGCCACGACTCATGAGGTCGAGACGGCAGGGTTGTTACGGCCGGCGGGCGTTTTCCTCGGTAGGCTGAACGATCGCTATCTGCGCCATGACGGCCCGGAGCACGTCATGGCATTTGCGCCGACGCGTTCGGGCAAGGGCGTGGGGCTGGTTGTTCCAACGCTACTTTCCTGGACCGGGTCTGCCATCATTCATGATATAAAAGGCGAAAATTGGCAGTTGACCTCCGGCTGGCGGTCGAAATTCTCGTACTGCCTTCTGTTCAATCCGACCGACCCGAGATCGGCACGCTACAACCCGCTGCTGGAGGTGCGCAAAGGCCCAGATGAGATCCGGGACGTTCAAAACATCGCCGACATCCTCGTCGATCCCGAGGGCGCGCTGGAGCGACGGAACCACTGGGAGAAGACCAGCCATTCACTTCTAGTTGGCGCCATTTTGCACGTGCTCTACGCTGAAGAGGACAAGACGCTTGCCCGCGTCGCCACCTTCCTGTCGGACCCGCAACGCTCGTTTGCCGCAACGCTACGGCGGATGATGACGACAAACCATCTCGGGACGGGGCATAACCCTCAGGTCCATCCCGTAGTGGCCTCGGCGGCCCGCGAACTCCTGAACAAGTCGGAAAACGAGCGCTCAGGCGTCCTCTCGACCGCCATGTCCTTTCTCGGGCTTTATCGTGATCCAACGGTCGCGGCGGCCACTTCGTCCTGCGACTGGCGCATCGCTGACCTAGTGGATGGAGAGCGACCGCTGTCGCTCTATCTGGTCGTGCCGCCTTCGGATATCTCGCGCACCAAGCCTTTGGTGCGACTGATCTTGAACCAGATCGGCAGGCGGTTGACGGAGCGTCTGGAGGGGGACCCGAAGAAGAGCCGTAAGCATCAGCTGCTCATGATGCTGGACGAGTTTCCGGCGCTCGGTCGCCTCGACTTCTTCGAAACGGCGCTCGCCTTCATGGCAGGTTATGGCATTCGCTCCTATCTGATCGCACAATCTTTGAACCAGGTTTCAAAGGCCTATGGCGAGAACAATGCTATTCTCGACAATTGCCACGTGCGAATTGCCTTTTCCTCCAATGACGAACGCACGGCCAAGCGCATCTCGGATGCCCTCGGCACCGCAACCGAACTTAGGTCGATGCGCAACTATGCGGGCCATCGGCTTGCGCCCTGGCTTTCACATGTCATGGTGAGCCGCCAGGAAACCGCGCGCCCGCTCCTGACGCCAGGCGAGGTGATGCAATTGCCGCCGTCAGACGAATTGGTCCTGGTTTCTGGGTTGCCGCCGATCCGCGCCAAGAAGCTGCGCTATTATCAGGATCAGAATTTCACAGATCGGGTGCTGCCTGCGCCGGTGCTG
The DNA here is from genome assembly GCF_003999135.1 of Mesorhizobium sp. M7A.F.Ca.CA.004.06.1.1. Lineage (NCBI taxonomy): Bacteria > Pseudomonadati > Pseudomonadota > Alphaproteobacteria > Hyphomicrobiales > Phyllobacteriaceae > Mesorhizobium > Mesorhizobium sp. M7A.F.Ca.CA.004.06.1.1. Next base: position 2,209 of record NZ_RZPQ01000167.1, read on the forward strand.
CACGACGGACCCTATGCGGACTGCCCTGCATCACGCCCGGACGGCTGGACTGGACAAGTGTGCAGCGTCGATAGCCGACTTGCTGCGGACGAGGAAAGCGCCGACGCGCCAGTTGAAGACGAGGGAGGCGTTCAGCAGCAACGCCATCCAAGCCTGCCCGAAGAAGACGTTGTTGTCTCTCAAGAGCCCGATCAGGCCGATCTGTACAAGCCCGCAGACGATGACAGCGAAGCGCTCGCGGACAAGCGTGTCATGGATCGGATTTCCACTGCGGCCCGCGCCTACGGTATCAACGAGGGCAGGGGCGACGATGTCATTCCCGGCTTCTGAAGTCCGCTGAGTTGCAGAGCGCACCTCAGCGTAGATAACGGCCATAAGCAATTTTGAGCGTCTGGCCGATGCTTCTCCCGTCGCCGGCGCAACGCCGGGCCGTCGGAACGAGCCGCATGAAGCCGCACCGCATTCGCCATCAGTTTCTGCTTGAGCCGGAGCTCAGCGAGAAACTGGACAACCTCAGTCGCGATCCGTCAACGACCAAATCAGCGATCGTGGCGAAGGCGATCGAGGCGTTCATCGAGCGGCGTGGCGAGAGCGAGTTCGATCGGCGCTACGGCGTAAGGCTTGACCGGCTCTCCCGCGATCTTGCCCACGTCAGGCGCGATTCCGAGGTGATCCTGGAGAGCCTGGCGCTCTTCATCCGCTTTTCGATCACCCTTCACGCCCACACGCCGGTCCCGGATCGATCAACGCAGGCTATTGCCCAAGAGCGTTTCGAGAAATTCGTTGAGAAGGTCGGCCGCCAGATCGCTTCCGGCAAAAAGTCGCTTAGCAAAGACAATGGTGGGGGAGGGGAAGGATGAGCTCTCATCCCGAGGCCGACCACCGGCGGCGTGTCATGCTGCGCACCGCCATGGGTCCGGCAATCACCGAAGCCCTGGCCGATCCGTCCGTCATCGAGGTGATGGTCAATCCCGACGGCGCGCTGCGACTCGACCGGTTAGGCGAAGGTCGGGTCGATACCGACGTTCACATGCACCCGTCCGAGGCAGAACGTATCATCCGCCTGGTTGCTTCGCACGTGCGCGCCGAGGCGCACGCCGACAACCCGATCGTCAGTGCCGAATTGCCGTCTGGCGAACGCTTCGAAGGCCTGCTGCCACCTGTGGTGTTGGCGCCATGTTTTGCCATCCGCAAGCCCGCCGCGAAAGTCTACACCCTGGCCGACTATGTTGCCGAACGCATCATGCTGCCGCTGCAGGCCGATGCGCTGAAAAAGGCCGTCCGCGAGCGGCGCAACATGCTGATCGCCGGCGGCACTTCCTCGGGGAAGACAACACTCGCCAACGCTCTGCTGGCTGAAGTCGCCGAATGCGACGATCGGGTGATCCTGATCGAGGACACACGCGAACTGCAGTGCGCGGCCAGGGACTGCGTTGCCCTGAGAACAAGGCGGGGCTCGGTCACCCTTGCCGATCTCGTGCGCTCGACGCTGAGGCTCAGGCCGGACCGCATCATCGTGGGCGAGGTGAGGGGCGCGGAAGCGCTCGACATGCTGAAGGCATGGAACACCGGGCACCCAGGCGGCATCGCTACCGTACACGCCAATTCCGCGCGCTCGGCTCTCTATCGCATTGAGCAACTCGCCCAGGAAGCCGTGGTCACCGTTCCCCGCCGGCTCATCGCTGAGGCGATAGATCTGATCGTCTTCATAGCGGGACGCGGCTCGTCGCGCCACATCGACGCAATCGCCGAGGTCACCGGTCTCGACGGCAGCGGCGATTACGCCGTTGCCCCGCTCACGCTTTCGCAACTCCAGCAGCTTTGAAAGGCCTTCCTCATGCGCAAGAAGCTTCGCTTTCTTTCGTCCACAGCGCTCGCGTTTCTTATCACGGCCCCGGTTTATGCCGCCGGCTCAGGCATGCCGTGGGAGCAGCCGCTGCAGCAGATCCTGGAGTCCGTCCAGGGACCGGTCGCCAAGATCGTTGCGGTCATCATCATTATCACCACCGGCCTGACGCTTGCCTTCGGCGACACCGCCGGTGGTTTTCGGCGCCTGATTCAGATCGTCTTCGGTCTGTCGATCGCCTTCGCGGCATCGAGCTTCTTCCTCTCCTTCTTCTCCTTCGGTGGTGGGGCGCTCGTCTGATGGCCGCCGGGGAGCAGCATATCGAGGGCTTCGCAGTACCGGTCCACCGGGCGCTGACCGAGCCGATCCTGCTCGGCGGGGCTCCGCGCGCGGTGGCGATCCTCAACGGTACAGTGGCCGCGGCCATTGGCTTCGGCTTGCAGCAATGGATTGCTGGTCTGGTGCTTTGGATCGCAGGCCACTCGTTAGCGGTGTTTGCCGCAAGACGCGATCCGGACTTCGCCAGCGTGCTTGTGCGCCACCTACGTCTGAAGGGGTGGCTTGCATGCTGAACCTTTCGGAATATCGAAGCAAAGCCGACCGGCTTGCCGACCATCTACCCTGGGCTGCCTTGGTTGCGTCCGGCATCGTGCTCAACAAGGACGGCAGCTTTCAGCGGACGTTGCGGTTCCGCGGCCCGGATCTCGAAAGTGCGACGGAGGCTGAACTCGTCGGCATTTGCGCCCGGGCGAACAATGCTCTCAGACGCCTTGGCTCTGGCTGGGCATTGTTCTTTGAGGCCGAGCGCACAGAAGCGCTGGGCTATCCGAACTCGCATTTTCCTGACGCCGCGTCGTGGCTGGTCGACGAAGAACGCCGCGCTGCTTTCGAGGGGAAGGTAGCGCACTACGAGAGCCGCTATCATCTGACCTTGGTGTTTATGCCACCGCCGGACGCCCAGGCGCGCGCAGAAAGCACGCTCGTCGACTCTCATTATTCCCGAGGAGAAAGAGACTGGCGCCAGGATCTGGCGAGGTTCCGTGACGAGACCAACCGCGTGCTCGATCTCTTCTCGGGTTTCATGTCCGAAGTACGCGTCCTCGATGATGCTCAGACGTTGACCTACCTCCACGGCACGATTTCGCCTCGTCGCCATCCTATCATGGCCCCGGAAACGCCGATATATCTGGATGCAATCCTGGTCGATGCGCCGCTTACCGGTGGCCTGGAGCCGATGCTTGGTGAGCAGCATCTTCGCACACTGACCATCCTCGGCTTTCCGAACCTCACCCGGCCCGGAATCCTCGATACCCTCAATCATCAGGATTTCGCCTATCGCTGGATGACGCGCTTCATTCCGCTCGAGAAAACGGAAGCCACGAAGACGCTGACGCGATTGCGCCGGCAGTGGTTTGCCAAGCGCAAGTCGATCGTGGCAATCCTACGCGAGGTCATTACCAACGAGCCGGTCCCGCTTGTCGATAGCGATGCCGACAACAAGGCGCTCGATGCCGACGAAGCCCTTCAGGCATTGGGCGGTGATCATGTGAGTTTCGGCTATCTCACCACCACCGTGACGGTGTGGGGCGAGGATCGCCAAGCCGCTGCAGAGAAGCTTCGCGCGGTCGAGCGCATCATCAATGGGCTCGGCTTCACCACGATCCGAGAAGGCGTCAATGCGGTCGAGGCTTGGCTCGGCTCATTGCCTGGCCATGTCTACGCTAACGTTCGCCAACCGCTCGTTCATACATTGAATCTTGCCCATCTCATGCCGCTGTCGTCGGTTTGGGCCGGTCCTGCGACAAACGAGCATCTCGCGAAAGTCACCCAAACCGAAGCGCCACCGCTTTTCGTTGCCGAGACCAGTGGGTCGACACCGTTTCGGCTTTCCACCCACGTCGAAGATGTCGGCCACATGCTGGTTGTTGGTCCGACCGGCGCCGGCAAGTCGGTTCTGCTTGCTCTGATTGCTCTGCAGTTCAGGCGCTACGCCGGCGCCCAGGTTTATGTCTTCGACAAAGGCAATTCGGCCCGTGCTGCAACACTTGCCATGGGTGGAGAACACCACGCGCTAGGAGCGGACGGTTCCCTTGCCTTTCAGCCACTGCGCAGCATCAACGACCAGGCTAGCCGAAGCTGGGCGGCCGAATGGATCGCCAGCCTTGTTGCCCACGAGAACGTCACCGTCACGCCGGAGGTGAAGGAGGCTATTTGGTCAGCGCTGGCCAGCCTTGCCACCGCGCCGGCGCAGGAACGCACACTGACCGGTCTTTCGGTCCTGCTTCAATCCAATGCGCTGAAGACCGCATTGATGCCCTACACGCTCGATGGTCCCTTCGGCCGCCTGCTCGATGCCGATCATGATGGGCTGGCCTTGTCGGATGTGCAGTGTTTCGAGACCGAGGAGTTAATGCACAGCCAAGGCGCTTTGCTGCCAGTGCTTACCTATCTGTTCCAGCGACTTGAGGAACGGTTCGACGGACGGCCCACGCTGATCATGCTCGACGAGGCGTGGGTCTATCTCGACAATCCGCTGTTCGCCGCCCGCATCCGCGAATGGCTGAAGGTGCTGCGAAAGAAGAACGTGTCGGTTGTCTTCGCTACGCAGTCGCTGGCTGATATCGCGGGCTCTGGCATAGCGCCGGCAATCATCGAAAGCTGCCCGCAGCGCATTTTCCTTCCCAATGATCGTGCCGTGGAACCCCAGGCGCGCACAGCCTACGAGCGCTTCGGTTTAAGCGAGCGGCAGATCGAATTGATCGCCCGCGCCACGCCGAAGCGTCAGTATTATCTGCAATCGCGCCGCGGCAACCGTCTGTTCGAGCTCGAGCTTGGCCCCATCGCTCTTGCGCTTTGCGGTGCTTCCGATCCGGCCACGCAGACTCTGATCGACAGGATCATGTCCGAAGACGGGCAAGGCAGCTTTGCCTCGCAGTTCCTGATCGCGCGCGGCCTCGATTGGGCCGGCGAACTTCTCAAGCAATTCCCTCAACCAGACAAGGAGCAATTCTCATGATGCGGCGACGCCTTCTCTCCGGCCTGATCACCGTTTCCCTGATCGCCAAGCCTATGGCCGACTATGTGCAGCCCGCCTACGCCCTTATCGTGTTCGATCCGTCCAATTATGCGCAGAACGTGCTGACGGCCGCGCGCGCATTGGAGCAGATCAACAACCAGATCCAGTCGCTGCAGAATCAGGCGACCATGCTGCAGAACATGGCGCGCAATCTTCAGCGTCTGGATTTCTCTTCCGTTGGCCAACTCACCGGTTCGCTCCATCGCATCGACGGCTTGATGGACCAGGCGAGTGGCCTCAGCTTTGATCTGGGCAAGCTTCAAGACCAGTGGCGCAGCCAATATCCGGAAAGCTACGACGCCACGATCAAAGTCAGCGATGTGGCGAGTGCTGCGCGGGAGCGTTGGCAAACCGCCATGCAGGCGTTCCGCCAGACCATGGGTGTCCAGTCGCAAATCGTCGAGAACGTCCGCGCCGACGGCGATCTGCTCGCCGATCTCGTCAACCGCAGCCAAGGGGCGGCCGGTGCGCTTCAGGCAAGCCAGGCCACCAACCAGCTGATGGCGCTTTCGACAAAACAGCAGATGCAGATCCAGACGCTGCTCGCAACGCAGTTTCGAGCTGAGGCCGAGGATGCCGCCCGCAAGGCCCAGTCAGACGAAGCCGCCCGCGAGATGACGAAGCGATTCTTGGGTACCGGCTCGGCTTATCCCGGCAATTAATCACGAGTTCATCACGACGAGAAAGGCAGCGGCATGAACGACCTTGGCGTCATCGATCGCTTCATGGAGACCTTCATCCGCTACATCGACAGCGGGTTCGGTCTGCTATCGGGCGACCTCGCCTTCCTCACTACCATTCTGATCGGCATTGACATCACACTTGCCGGCCTGGCGTGGGCGCTCGGCGACGAAACCAGCGTTCTCGGCCGGCTTGTCCGCAAGGTGCTCTATGTTGGCGTCTTCGCCTTCATTCTGAACAATTTCAAGAACCTCGCCGATATCGTTTATCGTTCTTTTGCCGGTCTCGGGATTAAGGCGTCGGCCGGCAATCTGTCGGCAGACAATCTCTTGCGCCCGGGCCGCATTGCCGCGACCGGTTTCGAAGGTGCTTGGCCAATGCTTGACCAAGCCAGTCAGCTCCTGGGCTTCCCGGAAATCTTCGGCAACGCACTGACCATCTTCGTGCTGCTGATGGCCTGGTTCCTGGTCATCATCGCCTTCTTCATCCTTTCCATCCAGCTTTTCATCACCATCCTAGAGTTCAAGCTCACCACGCTGGCAGGTTTTGTTTTGGTTCCATTCGCACTTTGGAACCGTTCAGCGTTCCTGGCCGAACGCGTGCTCGGCCATGTTATCTCGTCAGGCATCAAGGTGATGGTGCTCGCCGTCATTGTCGGTATCGGCTCCACGCTCTTCGGGGAGTTCGCTTCCGCATTGCAAGGCAAGGAGCCGGATCTTGCCGGTGCCATGTCCCAGGTACTGGGCGCACTGGCACTGCTTGGCCTTGGCATTTTTGGGCCGGGGATCGCGTCGGGTCTTGTCTCAGGCGCACCGCAGCTTGGGGCGGGCGCCGCCCTCGGCACGACCGCGGCGGCAGCGGGTGTATCACTCGTTGCTGGAGGCACAGCATTTGCTGGCGCGCGTATGGCAACCAGCGGCGGTCTCGCCGCCATCCGAGCCGGCACAACAATGGGATCGGCTGCTTCCACGTCATGGCAGATCGGGCGCGCAACCTCGCCCGACGCTGGCCTCTCCGGTGTGGCTGCTGGAATGCATGGTGTAACCAGTGCAGCTGGCGGCGCCGCTATACGCATAGCGCGATCCGCCACTGCAAGTGTTGGGCGCAACGCCGATGCCGGGCGCGATGCCGCGTGGACCGCGACCGGCGGCGCGCCGACAGCGTCAATGACCGAACGCTCTGCCGGTTCGGCCACTGTTTCGGCGCCGACGTGGGCAAGGCGCCTACGTTCTGAACAGACCGCCCGGGCAAATCGCCACGCTGCCGTGCAAGCTGTCCGAGACGGAGACCGGCCGGGAGGCAGCGCCAACCCCTCTCTCAACGACAAGGATGACTAGATGC
>NZ_RZPQ01000168.1:0-9148 GCF_003999135.1 Mesorhizobium sp. M7A.F.Ca.CA.004.06.1.1
GCATGACGTCAAGTGACGAACGCCAGCCAAGTAACCGTCGCCGCCTGTTCTGGCTTGCAGCATTCATCGTCCTGCTGTTCGCCCTCTACAGCGGCGGCTGGTTCTATCTGGCCGACCGCGTCAGGAGCGAGGCCGACAAGGCGGTCGCCACGCTCAACAAGAATGGCGTCGAGGCCGGCTGCGCCAATCTCCAGGTCAGCGGCTATCCCTTGAGCTTTACCGTCTCCTGCGACAACCTCGCCTATGAAGACGATGCCAGGAACATCGCGGCCTCAGCCGGCAGTTTCAACGCAGCCGCCCAGATCATCCAGCCTCTGTCGCCGGTTGCCAATCTGCGCGGCCCGCTCAGGACCTCAGTTCCGGACATGGTGCCGCTGTGGATCGACTGGGACAATCTGCAGGCCAATTTCAAATTGTGGTGGCCGCTGCCGCAGCGGATTTCTCTGGAGGCGGAGGGCCTGTCCGGCCAGACCGATCCGGCCGACGACACCGATCCGGTGCAACTGTTCAGCGCCGGCAAGGCATCGGGCCAGCTGCAGCCCAACGGCGAGGATATCGACTATCTCGGCAGTTTCGGCGATCTCGAGATCGACCCCGGCGCGATTGGCGGGCGCGTGCTTCCGGCGCTCGATGCCAGTGGCGACGTGACATTGAAGAACGGTGTCGCACTGATCGGCACGCAGGTGAAGAGCCTTCGTGGCCAGGCGATCGAGATCCGCAACCTTGACCTGTCGTCGGGCACGGCGCGCATCACCGTTTCGGGACCGCTCTCGGTTGATGCCGAGGGTCTGGTCAACGCCGATCTGATGATCAGGCTGAAGGACCCGAAGGCGGTGGCGGCCATCCTTGGCGCCGCCATACCCGAGCAGAAAAGCCAGATCGAGCAGGGTTTTTCTGCCCTGGCGGTGCTCGGCAACGAGCCGTCGATGCCGCTGAAGGTGGTCAGGGGCAAGGCCTCGCTCGGCTTCATTCCGCTGGGCAAGATCAAGCCGGTCGAATAGCTCAACCATGGCAAAACCCGTGAAGCTGCTGAGCGTTGGCGCCTTGACGCTGGACACCATCCTGCGCGTCGAGACACTGCCTGTGCATCAAGGCAAGTTCATTGCCTCCGACGGCGTCCAGATCGCCTCGGGCATGGCCACCAGTGCTGCCTGCGCCGCGCATCGCCTGGGGGCCGAGGTATCGCTGTGGGCGAGTGCGGGTGACGATGCCGTCGCCGACCAGCTCATCGCCGGCATCAAGGCCGAAGGCGTCGATTGCACCTTTGTGCGCCGCGTCAGAGGCGCCCGCTCGGCGCTGGCCTCGATCCTGGTCGACGCGCATGGCGAGCGCATCATCGTGCCGTTCTATGACGGGCTGGCCCAGGCCGATCCCGAAGTCTTGCCGGTCGCCGACCTCACGGCATTCGACGCCGTGCTGGTCGATGTCCGCTGGCCGGGCGCGGCAGCGTTGGCACTCAAGGCGGCACGCGCCGTTGGGCGTCCGGCGATCCTCGATGCCGACACCGCACCGTTGCCGGTCCTGGAACAGCTGTTGCCGCTCGCTACGCACATCGTCGCTTCGGAGCCGGCGGCGCGCATCGTCTGCGGCCAGGCGCTCGATCCGGAAACGGCTTGCGCCGATCTCGCCAGCCGCACCGACGCCTTTGTCGCGGTAACCGGCGGCGCGGCGGGCTGTTGGTGGCACGACCGTTCCGCAGGCTGTGTGCGCCATGTCGCGGCGCCGAAAATCAAGGCGGTCGACACACTGGCCGCCGGCGATGTCTTCCACGGCGCCTTCGCCGTCGGGTTGGCGGAAGCCATGCCGGTCGAGCAGGCTTTGCGCTTTGCCAGTGCGGCCGCGGCGCTCAAATGCCTGCGCTTCGGCGGCAGGCTGGGCGCGCCGGATAGGGCCGAGACGCTGGCCATGGTTGCGCAGGCCTGGCCAGCCTGAAACTGACGCTTTTGTTTTGACGCAATTCCCAAGGGAAAGCGCTAGCGCTTTTCCCGGGAAAAACGCCTCACACTTTTCCTGGAATTGCTCTAGCCCTTCGCGGGATGCTCGACGGCCTGGCGACCGAAATCGGGCACGTCGATGTCCTGGCCGGCTTCGATGATCGAGCGGCGCACAGCCCGCGTCCGGGTGAACAGGTCGAAGAGCTTTTCGCCATCGCCCCAGCGGATCGCGCGTTGCAGCGACGCCAGGTCTTCCGAGAACCGCGCCAGCATTTCGAGAATGGCGTCCTTGTTGTGCAGGCAGACATCCCGCCACATGGTCGGGTCGGAGGCGGCAAGGCGGGTGAAGTCGCGGAAGCCGGAAGCCGAATATTTGATCACTTCGGACTTGGTTACCGACTGCAGATCATCGGCGGTGCCGACGATGTTGTAGGCGATGATGTGCGGCAAATGCGAGACGATGGCCAGCGTCATGTCGTGATGCTGCGGATCCATCGTGTCGATGTTGGCGCCGCAGCGGCGCCAGAACTCCGACAGCCTCTCCAGCGCATCCGGGTCGGTGTCGGGCAGCGGCGTGAAGATGCACCAGCGATTGTCGAACAGGTCGGCGAAACCGGCGTCGGGGCCGGATTTTTCCGTGCCCGCCAGCGGGTGGCCGGGAATGAAATGGACGCCTTCAGGCACATAAGGCTGCATCTGCGCGATGACGGACGCCTTGGTCGAGCCGACATCGGTGAGGATCGCGCCCGGCTTCAGCGCCGGCGCGATTTCCTCGGCAACCGCGCCGGATGAGCCTACCGGCACCGAAATGATGACAAGGTCGGCATCGCGGACAGTCTCTCTCGCATCGGTGGTATAGCTATCGCCCAGCCCAAGCTCCTCGGCTCGCGCCAGCGTCGCCGCACTGCGCGTTGATATGGCTACGTGACGGGCCAGCCCCTCGCGGCGGATGACGCGGGCCAGCGACGAGCCGATCAGGCCGATGCCGACCAGCGCGATCTTTTCAAACATCGGTGATGTCATGGTCTCTAGCTTTTCAGGAATGTCGTGAGAGCGGCGACAACGCCGCGATTGGCCTCTTCGGTGCCGACGGTCATGCGCAACGCGTTGGGAAAGCCATAGCCCGAAACGCGCCGCAATATATAGCCGCGCGCCGTCAGATAGTCGTCCGCCGCCGCCGCCGAATGCTTCTGGTCATCGGGAAAATGAATGAGAACGAAATTGCCGACGCTCGGCGTTACCCGCAGCCCGAGCTTTGTGAATTCCTCGCTCAACCAGGCAAGCCAGGTCTCGTTGTGCGCCACGCTGCGCTCGACATGGGCGCGGTCGCGGATGGCTGCGATACCGGCCTCGATCGCCGTCGCATTGACGTTGAAGGGACCGCGCACGCGGTTGATGGCGTCGACGATATGCATCGGCGCATACATCCAGCCGATCCGCGCGCCACCGAGGCCGATCTTGGAGAAGGTACGGGTCATCACCACGTTCTCGGTGCTGCCGACCAACTCGATGCCGGCCTCATAGTCGTTGCGGCGGACATATTCGGCATAGGCCGCGTCGAGCACCAGAAGCACGTGCCTGGGCAGGCCGGCATGCAGCCGGCGCACCTCCTGGAACGGCACATAGGTGCCGGTCGGGTTGTTGGGATTGGCGAGGAACACGATCTTGGTGCGCGGCGTGACCGCGGCCAGGATGGCGTCGATGTCGGCGCGCTCATCTGTTTCCTTGATCGTCACCGGAACGGCACCCGCCGACTGGATGTAGATCTTGTAGACCATGAAGGCGTGTTCGGTGATGACGGCCTCGTCGCCGGGCGCCAGATAGGTCTGCGCCAGCAGGCCGAGAATCTCGTCGGAACCGTTGGAACATATGATGTTCTGAGGGTTGAGGCCATGCACCTCGGCGATCGCTTCGCGCAGCCGCCTGGCGGTGCCGTCGGGATAGATGTCGAGCTTGCCGGCAATCTCGCGCGCGGCTTCGATCGCTTTCGGCGAGGGCCCTAGCGGATTCTCGTTTGATGACAGCTTGTGGGCCTTGGCGACGCCGGCGGGCGCCGTGCTCTTGCCCGGCACATAGGCGTCGATGTCCATGATGCCCGCACGCGGGGTTGGACGTGCCTGGTCCGGTGTCTGGCTCATGTCGCAAAATCCGTCGAGAACGCTTCCTCGGGGAAGCCGCAGCGGAAATACAAGCCGTGGCCTGCAATGTCGAGAGGCGACAGCCATCGCCCAGGGCTGGCCGTTGACGACGGCGCGCCACAGCCCTAGAAGGGGTGCGAACTTCCGTGGTGATTTGGCCGGTCGGCTTGCAGCCACGTTAAACAACTTGCTAAAGGGCCGTTTGCATCCTGTAACCGGCTTTGCGACCGCAATGCCGGTTTTTTGTTGTCCGCGCCGGCCGGACACCCGTATCGGCATCGACTTTCGACAAACGCGATGCGTGGGCTCAAAGTGTGAGATGGATGTCATGGCCGTTCTGCGTGCCCGCAAAACCAACAACGAGGTCGACCAGCCGTCGAGCCCGGTTTTGCGTTTTGGATCCGACAAGCCGCTCAAGCTGGACGCCGGCACGCTGCTTTCACCGTTCCAGATCGCCTACCAGACCTACGGCACGCTGAACGATGCCCGCTCCAACGCCATCCTCGTCTGCCATGCACTGACCGGAGACCAGCACGTCGCCAGCACCAATCCGGTGACCGGCAAGCCTGGCTGGTGGGAAGTGCTGATCGGCCCCGGCAAGATCATCGACACCAATCGCTTCTTCGTCATCTGCTCCAATGTCATCGGCGGTTGCCTTGGGTCCACCGGTCCGGCCTCGACCAATCCCGCCACCGGCAAGCCCTATGGGCTTGACCTGCCCATTATCACCATTCGCGACATGGTGCGGGCGCAGCAGATGCTGATCGACCATTTCGGCATCGAAAAACTGTTTTGCGTGCTCGGCGGCTCGATGGGCGGCATGCAGGTGCTGGAATGGGCGTCGAGCTATCCGGAGCGCGTCTTCTCGGCGCTGCCGATCGCCACCGGCGCGCGCCATTCCTCGCAGAACATCGCCTTTCATGAGGTTGGCCGCCAGGCTGTCATGGCCGATCCGGACTGGCATGGCGGCAAATATTTCGAGCACGGCAAACGCCCGGAAAAGGGCCTGGCGGTAGCGCGCATGGCCGCCCACATCACTTACCTGTCGGAAGCCGCCCTGCACCGCAAGTTCGGCCGCAATCTGCAGGATCGCGAAGCGCTGACCTTCGGCTTTGACGCCGACTTCCAGATCGAAAGCTATCTGCGCCACCAGGGCATGACCTTCGTCGATCGCTTCGACGCCAATTCCTACCTCTACATGACGCGGTCGATGGACTATTTCGACCTTGCCGCCGACCATGGCGGCCGGCTGGCCGATGCTTTCGCCGGCACGAAAACCCGCTTCTGCCTGGTGTCGTTCACCTCGGACTGGCTTTTTCCGACCGAGGAGAGCCGCTCGATCGTGCATGCGCTCAACGCCGCCGGAGCATCGGTATCCTTCGTCGAGATCGAGACCGACCGCGGCCACGACGCATTCCTGCTCGACGAGCCGGAACTGTTTGCCGCCATCAACGGCTTCATCGGCTCGGCCGCCAGGGCGAGAGGGCTGGGCCTATGAGCGTCAACCGCGACCAGCGCGTCGACCTTGAAGTCGTCGCCAACCTCATCCCACCACAGTCGCGCGTGCTCGATGTCGGCTCGGGCGACGGCTCGCTGCTCGAATTGCTGCAGGACAGCAAGCAGGTCGACGGCCGTGGGCTCGAGCTGTCGCAGCGCGGCGTCAACGAATGCGTGGCGCGCGGCCTCTCGGTCATCCAAGGCGACGCCGACAAGGATCTCGAATTCTATCCCGATAAGGGCTTTGACTTCGTCGTCCTCTCGCAGACGCTGCAGGCCACCCGCAACCCGAAGCTGGTGCTCGACGAACTGCTCAGGATCGGCAATCGCGCCATCGTCTCCTTCCCCAATTTCGGCCATTGGCGTGTGCGTCTGTCACTGTTCGTCAACGGCCGCATGCCGGTGACCAAGGACCTGCCCTATTCCTGGTACGACACGCCCAACATCCACTTCTGCACCATCCGCGACTTCGTCAATCTGTGCGACGAGCTCGGCGCGACAGTCGAGAAGGCAACCGCTCTCGACGCCAACGGCCAGAAGATCGGCCTGTCGATGCCGTGGTGGTTCTGGAACTTCTTCGGCCAGCAGGCAGTGTTCTTGCTGAAACGGCAGTAGCCGCAAGCTATTCGAGGATGTCCGTGGCCTTGTGCGGATGTTCGACGCCGTCAGCAAACACCACGTCGGCCTCCGAATTGTCCGTGCGCAGCGCCAGAATCGCTTGATAGGCGGGCGAATTGTACCAGCCATGCACATGCTGCCTGTCGGGAAATTCGATGATAATCAGATGACCCGGCCAGTTGTTCTCGATCACCTCGACATCGCCGCCATGGACCAGAAAACGGCCGCCGAAAGGTTCCAGCGTGGCATCGATCTTGTGCAGGTATTCGACGATCTGCGGGCCCATCGTGGCTTGGCGCATATGGGCGACGGCGTAAGCGGTCATAAGTGCACTCCCTTTCAATCGAAGCCGATTGCCGGCTCCGCAGGCACAGATTGCCAAGGGTCGTGACAGAATTCGATTACCCCAAAAGTAATAAGAATGAGATGAGGCGATCGTGACGAATCGGCCTGCGTGATCCTGAGGCGGTTTCCAGTCTCCGGCCCTCAGGGTGTTGCCGTTGAGACGCAAGGTTGCGAATTCGTGGTTGCGGACGGATTGAACTCTGCAACCAGATGATGACACGGGAGCATGTTTTTCGTAGCGTCATGCCGGACGCGATGCCGAGCGAAGCACGGAGCGGGGAACCTGACCTATTCGATCGTTGTCGAAATGGAAAACGCCAAGTCCATCAATGAAGATGAGATCGGCGTTTCGTTCAGTGCTTTGGCACGGGAAATAGAAGCCGTGACGACAACCGGTCAATACATAAAACCGGAGGTCATCGTCGTTCACAGCGGACCAGATACCGACACACCGCTTCTGCGGCATCGTCTCACCGAAATTGTTCCGCAACTTGGCATGGTAGCAAACACGATCTTCAGCGCCTGCACAGGCGGCCGGTACTATGAGGTCAAGAACGCAGGCGCCGCGTTGGCCAAGGGCGACATCGTCATTTTCTGCGATTCCGATACAGTGATCGAAGACGGCTGGCTGTCGGCACTTCTCAAACCGCTCCAGGATCCGAAGACGATCGCCGTGAACGGTTACACCTATCTCGGCTGTGACGATTTCGCGTCGCGGACCTTTGCGCTTCTGTGGTTCTTCCCGCTGCGTGATGGTGATCGACGCTTTGCCTCCAAGCGCGCGATGAACGCTAACAATTGCGCCTTCCGCAGAAGCTGGTTAGCCGGCCATCCCTTTCCGGCCAGCAATGGATTCAAGGTTTCTTGCACGTTGCTCACCAGCCAGTTACGAGCAAGCGGGCATGATTTTGTCAGAGTCGATGCCCGGGCCAGCCATTATCCCCCGCGCGGTTGGCGCTTTTTCTTTTGGCGTGCCCTGGTCACCGGGCGCGATGCGGACCGGAAATATGTGGCACTGGCATCGCCATCCCAAGCCGCGCGAGTGCTGAAGGCGACAAGACGTTGGTTTTCGACATCCTGGAAAGTGGGTGGGCGTATTCTGACGCATGCAACTCGGCTCGGAATGCCGGCATGGCAGATCCCGTTTGCACTGATCGTCGGATTGGCCTTTTGCGCGCTGGTTTTTTGTGCACAAGCGGCCATGGCCCTTGGGCTGGTTCGGGACGAGGTTGAAAACGTGCCCCTCTACGTGGGACATAGCTGAAGCACTATGGTCAAAATGGGCAAAACCATCGAACCGACACCTCTCATCACGGTCATTACGCCGACCCACAACCGACGCGAAACGGTGTTGCGCGCCGTGGAAAGCGTACTCTCCCAGAGCATGTCGAGGCTTGAGCACATTGTCGTCGACGATGGTTCGACCGATGGAACCGAAGCGGCGCTGGCCCGCATCCAGGACCCGCGGCTGATCTATGTCGGGGCGAAATGGCGAGGCGCCAACGCAGCCAGGAATGCCGGCATCGAGCGCGCGCGGGCACCGTTGGTGACGTTCCTCGATTCCGACGACATCTATATGCCGCACCGGCTTGAACGAACCCTGACCTGGTTCGAGGAAAATCCTGCACTGCAAGTGCTGATCAGTTCGTTCGTGTCCCTGAAAGGCAATCGCATCACAAACTGCGTCAACCCCGAGGCGTTCGTGAGCCCCGCAATGCTGGAGCGGACGCTGGTTGGGCAGACCATCTTCATTGCCGGCTCCGCGATCACGGCTCGCCGCGAAGCCTTGCTGGCCATCGGCGGCTACGACAGCGACATCACCCGCATGCAGGATCGCGAATTGCTGCTGCGCCTTGCGCGGCGCTTCGGTGCGCAGTTGTCCAGGGATCTGGACTGGACGAAATACAATTCGGAGAACTCGATTTCCGGCCGCCGTGACGGCTATGTCGAGGCCTATGCGAACCTGATGGGCAAACATCCGCATATTGCCCATGCCTACCCGCACATTCCGCCTTACATGATCTCGCGGCAACTCATCGCCGACATCCTGCGAGGCAGGATACCGGAGGCATTTCAGGGCTACATGGCCAACCGTTCATCCAAAACGCTTGGCTATTCGCTGCCGGAATTGATGCAAGGCTATGTCCATGGCCGGCGCTGGCGCCGCGATCTCTCCAACGAGTTTCGCAATCAATTTGGTGCCCGGCCCGCTTAAGCCGAGAGGGATTCCGGGAAATTGTGGAACGGTTTTCCCTCCGGATCGCGTTAACCCCTCTGTCGAGAGCTCAACGGTCAAGTTCGGGAAAATACGGATCCGATAGAAACCGCCTGTCCCGTTCGCCTTGTAGGCAGTCTATCGGCGTCGCCGCGTCGACGGGGATGCTTCTCACCTCGTCCTGAATGCCGCTCACTTCCAGGAGCAGCTTGCGCCGGATGGCTGTCGAAAACTCGGCGGCGGCATAGATAGGCAGCACGAAGGAACCGGGTCCGCCGATCACGCACTGCGCATAATACTGGTCGAGATGGCTGAAGGTGGGCGACGGGCTGATCAGGATCGGCAGGCCATTGACGACGATGCCTTTGGCAGTCGCCGCATCACGCGTCGCGGTGACCGGC
>NZ_RZPQ01000169.1:0-9142 GCF_003999135.1 Mesorhizobium sp. M7A.F.Ca.CA.004.06.1.1
GGCCGGCGTGACCGCCTTTGGACTGGGCTCCAGCCTGTTCAAGCCGGGCATGAGCGTCGACGAGGTGGCCGCGCGTGCACATGCTGCCGTCGTGGCCTGGGATGCGGTGTTCGGAGAAGCAGGATGAGCGAAGCGATCGTTACGGTTTTTTCCGATCACGTCTGCCAGCTCGGCGAGGGGCCGAGCTACGATCCCGCCACCGATACGCTCTACTGGTTCGACATCGTCAACGGTCAGCTTCTGCAAAAGCAACTGTCCGGCGGCGCGGCCACCGTCCATGAGCTTGGCCAAATGGCGAGCGCCATCGCCGTCATCGACGACAAGCGCCAGCTTATCGCCGCCGAAACCGGCCTTTATGTCCGTGATGTCGCGACCGGCAAACTGACGCTGCACACGCCTGTCGAGGCCGACAATCCGGTCACACGCTCCAACGATTCCCGGGTCCACCCCTGCGGCGCCTTGTGGATGGGCACCATGGGCAAGGGCGAGGAAAAAGGCGCCGGTTCGATCTACTGGTTTTTCAGAGGCGAACTGCGCCGGCTGTTTTCGGACATCACCGTCTCCAATTCGATCTGTTTTACCGAGGATGGCGCAATCGCCTACTACACCGACACCTCGACCGGGCTTTTGATGCGCGTCGCCTGCGACCCGGCGACCGGCCTGCCTGCCGGTGAGCCAAAGCTGTTCGTCGATCACCGCTCGGCCAAGGGCTATATCGACGGATCCGTGCTCGACCGCGACGGCATCCTGTGGAATGCCGTCTGGGGCGGCAGCGTCATCGAAGCCTATGGACCCGACGGCAAGCTCGTCCGCACGGTCGCCATGCCGGTGACGCAGCCATCCTGCCCGGCCTTTGTCGGCGCCAAGGCTGACCGGCTGGCGGTCACCTCCGCCTGGTCGGGCAAGGATGAGAAGCAGCGTCTGCTGGATCTGCAGGGCGGCATGACCTTTCTGCTCGATATTCCCGTCAACGGCCGCTTCGAGCCGCGCGTGCTGATCGCCTGAACGAACTGGATTCTGCGGTCGGACGGTGCGTTGTCACGCAACCGCCCGCGCCGTGTCGGTTTCGCGAGAGCCTGACGCCTCGACCGTGCGATGGTAGGCAATCGCACTGCCGGGGAACGTTCATCTCATGCCGAGCCGCCAGCCAAGACTGATCCTCGTCCATGAGCCGGAGAAGGCTTGTTTCGACCGTCTGGTCGCCGACGGTCATGCACCGCAGCGCGCCGCCGAAATCGCGTCCTATCTGGCGCAGTCTACCGATCTCGCTCCTGAATTCGAGGCGCTTGAACGCGCCTGCCAGGCACGCGGCCTGTCGTTTGCGCCAGTGGCGCTGGACGACGCCGCAACGGTGCTCGCCGAGGAGCACCCCAGCACGACGCTGGTCTGGACGCTGACCGACGGCATCGCCTATTTCCGCGGCGGCGCGGCGCCCGCTCTGGCGCGATTGGGCGGTTTCAAGACGGTCGGCGCAGATGATGCGCTGTTCGCGCTCTGTCAGGACAAGTTCCGCTCCGGAGCCGTGCTCGGCGCACTCGGCATGCCGGTGCCGCAGGCCGGGCTCGCGCGCGACGGCCAATGGCTGGTCGAGCCGCCGGCCTCGCCCGCCGGCTGGTTCGTCAAGCCCAATCGGCTCGGCGCCAAGATCGGTATCTGGCCGGACTCGCGTGTGGCCGACCTCGGCCATGCGCTGGAGCTTAGCCGGCGCGTCTTTTCGGCCTATCGCGACGATGTCGTCGTCCAGCCCTATGTCGCCGGCCGCAATGTGCGCGCCAGTTTCCTCGGCCTGGTGCCTGGCGCCGGGGTCGAAGCCCTTGGCGTGGCTTTTGTCGATTCAGGCGCCGATTTCCAGACCATGGCCGACAGCCTGGCGCTCTACGGCGACACCGGGGAGGCAGCGAAAGCGGCGGGACATTACGCCGAGCCGGAACTCGTCGCGGTTGCCGACAGCCAGCCGGCCGCCGACACCAGGATTCGCGCGATCGCCGAGCGGCTGATGGGCGGGCTCGGCCTGCGCGATGTGTTTTCCATCGATCTCAGGGTCGAGGCCGACGACACCGTCCACCTCATCGAGTTCGAGGTCTGCCCCGGCCTGCCCTGCTTCGATTTCCGCGCCTATTGCCGCCAGCAATGGGGCCTCGAGCTGGCCGACGCCATGGCCAAGACAGCGGCGAGCCGGCTGATCGGCCAAGAGCATCGCGCCTG
The DNA here is from genome assembly GCF_003999135.1 of Mesorhizobium sp. M7A.F.Ca.CA.004.06.1.1. Taxonomy (NCBI): domain Bacteria; kingdom Pseudomonadati; phylum Pseudomonadota; class Alphaproteobacteria; order Hyphomicrobiales; family Phyllobacteriaceae; genus Mesorhizobium; species Mesorhizobium sp. M7A.F.Ca.CA.004.06.1.1. The sequence continues at coordinate 2,206 of NZ_RZPQ01000169.1, forward strand.
AAGGCGCGAGGGCAGATCGCGGGCCGACGGGCGGACGCGTTTCACTGCGGCATTCGCTCGACCGCCTGCAAGGACGGATCCATCTTGTCCCAGGCATGGCCGTGGCTCGTGTAGGTCACCATCTGCGGGCTGAACTGTTCCGGATCGTCGAGGCTGGCCGCGTGGACCACTATCAGCTCGGGCATGGCGACGGGTATCAGAAAGACCGGCGTTCCGCAGGTTGGACAGAAGGTGTGGATTTTTTCGTTGCCGCTGGCGCCCGCCACGCGCCAGGTGCTCACCTCCCCGGTGATGGCCATATCGGCACGCTGGCCGAAGGTCAGGTAGGATCCGTGGCCGGTGCCTGAGCGCTTCTGGCAATCGCTGCACTGGCAGTGGTTCTGGAAGATCGGCTCGTCATTGGTTTCGTAGCGGATCGCGCCGCATGCGCAGCCGCCGGTATAACGCTTGGTCATTGTCATTCTCCACGGGCCTGATTCTGCTTGAGGTCGCAACATCAGGCCGATTTCGGCTTGGCGAAAATGTCGATGCCGCTGCCGGTTTCGAGGAAGGATTTCAGGCTCGACAGCACCGCCGGCCAGCCCTGGCTGACGCCTTTCGCCATGCCGCTGCCGGCTTCGAGCTCGTCATGGCTGACGGTCAGCCGCACCATGGTGTCGTATTCCTCGATGGCGAACGTCACCCGGCTGGTTTTCGACGGATCGTCGGCCTGCGAAGCATTCGCCCAGGTGATGACAAGGCGGGTCGGCGGCGAAATCTCGACGACCTCGCCGACGAGCTCTACGGTCTGTTCGTCATTGGCGCGGATATGTTCCCATTTCGAGCCCGGCGTCCATTCGGAGACGTTCTCGTGGCCCCAGTAGCGCTTCGCGATCTCGGGCTTGATTATGGCCTCGAACACCTTCTGCGGCGTTGAGCGGATATAGGTCACGTAGACAAAGCTGGTCGTTTCCCTGGTCATCGGTCTTCTCCTTCGAGTTCTTGCTTCAGGTCGTGCAGCAGGCTGAGCCGCTGCCGTTCGAATTTCCGTACCCAGCGCTCGTAGACTTCGTGCAGCGGCACGGGATTGATGAAATGCAGCTTTTCGCGGCCGCGCTTGACCGTGCTCACCAGATTGGCCGCCTCCAGCAGGTCGAGGTGCTGGGTGGCGGATTGCCTGGCCATGTCCAGATGGTCGCAAAGCTGACTGAGCGTCTGCCCGTTCTGCTCGCACAGAAGGTCAAGCAGCCTTCTGCGTGTCGGATCGCCCAGCGCTTTGAAAATCTTGTCGGCGTCCATCTGCCTCACCTTGTTGTAGGCACAATATGCAGGTAAATACCTGCATGTCAACCGGCGATCCGACCCGCGTGAATGACCGCTCGTCGGCACGGCTCCGCACCCGGCAACTGCGCCAGGCAGATGACCGTGAAATCGCGGAGCAAAGATATGTAAAATGCGCCTGCGGGGCTTCAAACGCCGCCAGGCTTTATCCGATTTTGAGCAATGATCTCCGGCGAAAACCGGAATGACTTCTTCGGAACTATGCTTGCAAGGACATCAGGCGCCCTCGACCAGGACGATTTCGCCGTCGGCGACCTTCTGACGGATGGCGACGGCGCGCTGGTATTCCGGCGAATGGTAGCAATCATGCGCGGCGGCGAGCGATTCGAACTCTATGATGACGTTGCGTGCCCGGCCGGGGCCTTCGGCCTTTTCATGCTCGCCGCCGCGCGCCAGGAACTTCGCACCGAAGCGCTCGAAGGCAGGCTTGGCGGCGGCGACATAGTCCTTGTAGCCTTCCGCGTCGCGCACATCGACACGGGCGATCCAGTATCCCTTGGGCATTTTCTTGGTCTCCGAACTTGTTCTTGGAAATCTCAGGCCGAGCGCATCTCGTCGAGGATGGCTTCGGCCGCTTCCCGTTTGTTGTCCGCAGCAATGATCGGCCGGCCGACGACGAGGTGGCTGGCGCCGTTGCGGATCGCCTGGCCCGGCGTCACGACGCGCTTCTGGTCGCCATGGTCGCTGCCCGCCGGCCGGATGCCGGGTGTCACCACCGCCATGTCGGGTCCGACGATGCGGCGCACCGCCTCGGCCTCCGCGGCCGAGCAGACGATGCCGCCCATGCCGGCATGCAGCGCCTGTTCCGAGCGCCGCAGCACCAGCGTATGCGGGTCGTACTCGTAACCGACATCGATCATGTCCTGCTCGTCCATCGAGGTCAGCACGCTGACGGCAAGCAGGCAAAGGTCGCTGCCGCGCGCTGCTTCCACCGCCGCCGCCATCGCCTTGGGATAGGCGTGGATGGTCAGCATGGTCATGCCCATCTTGACGATGTTCTCGACGCCCTTGGCCACCGTGTGGTCGATGTCGAGCAGCTTCATGTCGAGGAAGACCTTGGTGCCGCCGCTGGTCAGTTCCCTGGCGAAATCGAGCCCGCCGGCGAAGGCAAGCTGGTAGCCGATCTTGTAGAAGGAGACGACGCCGTCGAGTTCGCGCACCGCCTGCTCGGCTTCTCTCACTGTCGGCACGTCGAGGCCGACGATCAGCCTTTCCTGCATGGATTGGGCCTGCAAGGTGCTGGCAATCATGTCTCTATCCGGGTGGACAGCATGCGCGAGGTTTCGATCAGCGTGCGGCATAGATGCTCCATCGATTTGTACAGTCTTTCGTCACGGAAATTGCCGTCCTCGTCGAAGGCGCTGCCACCCTCGGGCACCGAGCATTCCGGCGTCACCACCTCCATCTGGCAACGTACCAACACGGCGCGCAGATGGTTGATGCAGCGGATGCCGGCAAAGTGCCCGCTGGAGGACGAACAGAGGCCAACGACCTTGCCGGCAAGTGGCCTCACCGGCCGCCCGCCATCCCTGCGCACCCGGCTCACCCAGTCGATCGTGTTCTTGAGCAGCGGCGGAATGGAGCCGTTATATTCGGGCGTGGCGATCAGCAGCCCGTCATGGGCGATCACCAGACGGCCGAGTTTCTGGGCGTTTTCGGGAACGCCTTTTTCCTTTTCCAGATCCTCGTCCAGGATCGGCAAGGGATAGTCGGCAAGCGAGATGCGGGTCACCTCGGCGCCTTGCATGGCAAGTTCCTTCTGCGCCACGTCGGCCGTCCTGCCGCTATAGGCGCCGCTGCGCACCGAGCCGGCGAAGACGAGGATTTTCGGGATCACTGCCATTGGCCACCCTTGCTCCCGGACAGGTACAGCCAAGGATCGAGCAAATCAACGCCAACTTCGTCATCCCTGGGCGAAGCAGGAGCGAAGCTCCGTCGCGGAGACCCTGGGATCCATTCCGTGACCTTGACCGTAGAGTGCGGCGGAACAGAACTCTGCGCCGTGGCGTGCACTCGGAAGTCGCGGCATGGATCCTCGGGTCTGCGCTGCGTCGCTGCGCTCCTTGCTCCGCCCGTGGATGACGAAGTCATAGAGTTTGCGCGAGTCGCCGAGCGGTTCCGCTCCGAGAAACTAATGCGCTTCGCGGCGGTAGATCCACAGCTGGGTCGGCGGGATGTTGCGAAGGATGAAATCGAAATGCTTGACCGTATAATTGCCACGGCCGGCCGGGATCGGCGACATCGGGCCGTAGGTCAGCTGCACGATCGGCCGTCCGGCCGGGATGCGGTCGAGCAGGCTCTCGATATAGGCAATGCGCTGGGCGACCGGGAAGTTGAGCAGCGGCACGCCGGAAACGACGGAATCGAAGATCATCCCGCTCTTGTCGCCAAGCGTGGCGTTGAGATTGAAGGCATCGCCCTCGATGACGTTGACGCCGGGATAGAGCCGCCGCAGATGACGGACGAAATCCGCGGAATACTCGACCGCGTAGAGGTTTTCGGGCCGCACGCCCTGAGCGAGGATGGCGCGGGTGATCACGCCGGTACCGGGGCCGACCTCAAGCACCGGCAGGCCGGATTTAGGATTGACGATCGAGGCCATTTTGCGCGCGGTGACCGAACTGGTGGGCACGATCGAACCAACCGCCTTCGGCTTGTCGATCCAGCCCTTGAAGAATTTGAGTTCGTCGTCGAACTTTTCGACAAGCGCCTTCCGCAGTCCAGGGCCACGTGTCATGCAAGCTCTCCTCAGCGCTTCCCGCAAAGTTACTTAGCACCTGAGCGGTGCTAGGCAAGGCGCGGCCGGACGCATGTCGTGGATAAGATAATTTTCGTCGCGTCTCAAGGGGTGACGCGATTCAAGGATTTACGCGTTGCAAATCGGCTTAGGCTGGCCAAAGTGCATCAACGTTCGCCAAAGGACTCGAAAAAATCCTTCATGCGGGCAAAAAAGCCGCTCGATTGGGGCGAATTGTCCTGCGAGGAGAGCTGTTCGAACTCCTCCAGCAGCTCACGCTGGCGGCGGGTCAGGTTCTGCGGCGTCTCGACCGCGGTCTGGATGTAGAGGTCGCCGACATTGGGCTGACGCAGCACAGGCATGCCCTTGCCCTTGAGACGGAACTGGCGCCCGTTCTGCGTGCCCTCGGTCACCTTGACCTTTGTCTGCGTGCCGTCCAGCGTCGTCACCTCGAAGGAGCCGCCAAGGGCTGCCGTCGTCATCGAGATCGGCACCTTGCAATACAGGTCGGCGCCGTCGCGTTGGAAGAACTCGTGCGGTTTGACCGCCAGGAAAATATAGAGGTCGCCCGATGGCCCGCCGCGCAGGCCGGCTTCGCCCTCATTGGCAAGGCGGATGCGGGTGCCGTCCTCGATGCCGGCCGGGATGTTGACCGACAGCGAACGCTCCTCGGTGACGCGGCCCTGGCCGGCGCATTTCGGGCACGGATCCTTGATTGTCTGGCCGCGGCCCTGGCATTGCGGGCAGGTCCGTTCGATCGAGAAGAAACCTTGCGTGGCGCGCACCTTGCCGTGGCCGTTGCACATCGAGCAGGTGACGGGCTGGGTGCCGGGCTTGGCGCCGCTGCCCGAACATTCAGAGCAGGAGATCGACGCCGGCACCCGGATCTGCGCGGTCTTGCCGGCAAAAGCCTCTTCCAGGGTGATTTCCATGTTGTAGCGCAGGTCGGCGCCGCGTTCGCGGCCGCCCGACGAACGGCGCTGGCGCCCGCCCATCATGTCGCCGAAAATGTCCTCGAAGATATCGGCGAAACCGCCGGCGCCAAAACCTTGCGCGCCGCCATTCATGCCGCCCTGTTCGAAGGCGGCGTGGCCAAAGCGGTCGTAGGCCGCGCGCTTCTGCGGGTCTTTCAGCGTCTCGTAGGCTTCGTTGATTTCCTTGAACTTGTGCTCGCAGGAATGATCGCCGGGGTTGCGGTCGGGATGGAACTGCATGGCGAGCTTGCGGAAAGCGCTCTTGAGCTCCTTCTCGTCGGCGCCTTTTTGGACGCCCAGCGTCTCGTAGAAATCAGCTTTCATTTTTTCCCGCTGTCCGGATGCTCAACGTCTTGAAGCATTGTTGCGTCTCTTTGCCGGCACTGACGCTTCGATTTAGGTGCGATGGAAGGGGGATGCCAGTGTCGACGCGGCTTTGCCTGCATTTTTTCAGCAAGGCCCGCTGTTTTTCTGCAAGGGGTTGCAAAAAAGCCCGGCCTTCGCCGGGCTTTTCGCTTTACCTTGCCGTCAAACGGTTCAGGCCGACTTCTTCTTGTCGTCATCCTCGTCGATTTCCTCGAAATCGGCGTCGACAACGTCACTGTCCTTGGCGGCGTCCGCCTTGGCGTCGGCTTCCGCCGCTTCCTTCTGCGAAGCCTCGTACATGGCCTGGCCAAGCTTCATCGAAGCCTCGGCAAGCGCCTGGCTCTTGGCTTCGATGTCGGCCGGGTCGTCGCCTTCGGTCGCGGTCTTCAGCGCCGCGATCGCGTCGGAGATCGCCGTGCGCTCGCCTTCCGAAACCTTGTCGCCATATTCCTTCAGTGACTTCTCCGAGGAATGCAGCAGCGCTTCGGCCTGGTTGCGGGCCTCGACCAGCGCCCGCCGCTTCTTGTCGGTCTCGGCGTTGGCCTCGGCGTCCTTGACCATCTTCTCGATGTCGGCGTCCGAAAGACCGCCCGATGCCTGGATGCGGATCTGGTGTTCCTTGCCGGTGCCCTTGTCCTTGGCCGAAACGTTGACGATGCCGTTGGCGTCGATGTCGAAGGTGACCTCGATCTGCGGCACGCCGCGCGGCGCCGGCGGGATGCCGACCAGGTCGAACTGGCCGAGCGCCTTGTTGTCGGCGGCCATTTCGCGCTCACCCTGGAAGACCCGGATGGTCACGGCCGACTGTGAGTCCTCGGCCGTCGAGAACACCTGGCTCTTCTTGGTCGGGATCGTCGTGTTGCGTTCGATCAGGCGGGTGAACACGCCACCCAGCGTCTCGATGCCGAGCGACAGCGGCGTCACGTCGAGCAACAGCACGTCCTTGACGTCGCCCTGCAGCACGCCGGCCTGGATGGCGGCGCCGAGAGCAACGACTTCATCCGGATTGACGCCCTTGTGCGGCTCCTTGCCGAAGAACTGCTTCACGATCTCCTGGATCTTGGGCATGCGGGTCATGCCGCCGACCAGGACGACTTCGTCGATCTCGCCGGCCTTCAGGCCGGCATCCTTCAATGCCGCCTTGCAAGGGGCAATCGTGCGCTGGACCAGGTCGTCGACCAGCTGCTCGAACTTGGCGCGCGTCAGCTTCAGCGTCAGGTGCTTCGGCCCGGTCGCGTCGGCGGTGATGAAGGGCAGGTTGATTTCGGTCTGGGTGGTCGACGACAGCTCGATCTTGGCCTTTTCAGCCGCCTCCTTGAGGCGCTGCAGGGCAAGCTTGTCGTTCTTCAGGTCGATGCCCTGTTCCTTCTTGAACTCGGCCGCCAGATATTCGACCAGGCGCATGTCGAAATCCTCGCCGCCGAGGAAGGTGTCGCCATTGGTCGACTTGACCTCGAACACGCCGTCGCCGATTTCGAGCACCGAAATGTCGAACGTGCCGCCGCCAAGGTCATAGACGGCAATGGTCTTGCCTTCCTTC
>NZ_RZPQ01000016.1:0-519 GCF_003999135.1 Mesorhizobium sp. M7A.F.Ca.CA.004.06.1.1
GTCCCATAGCGGTGATCGCCAGCCGCCGCCGATCGTCGCTGTTTGATAAGGGGGGCCTGCCGAACCGATACTGTCGCGTCGGCGGCAGCCATCATAACGTCGCGCCGTGTTCACCAGTATCGGGTCCAGGATCGCAAACCGGTCTTCGGCAAGCGCGATGCATCCATTCAAAGCGTGGGCGTCCATCCCCGTCGGGGAGATACGGCGCTCCGGGAGAATTTCATGAGAGAGAACTCTTTTCGGCTCGCGATCATGCCGGGCGACGGCATCGGCGTCGAGGTTATGGAGGCGGCGACGGCGGTGCTGGAGGTGATCGAGAAGCGTCACGACATCGGCTTCAAGATGGAGCGCGTCAATGGCGGCGCCCGCCAGTATCAGGAGACCGGCGTCGCCATGACCGAAGAGGGATTCGAGGCGGCCGAACGGGCCGACGCCATCCTGTTCGGCGCCATGGGCTCGCCGGACATCCGCCATCCCGACGGCACCGAGCCAGCCCCCCAGCTCGACATGCGCTTTCGC